>CAZQFT010000038.1:0-7909 GCA_964592565.1 uncultured Lachnospiraceae bacterium | reverse complement strand
AGAAGAATATGTGTCAGGGAAAAAAATTAAACTTGAAAGAAACTTGCGAAACCTTTCAAGCAGACTTAACGCATTTTTGGTCGGTGCGGATTATTCACTTAAACTTAAGATTGCAAATCTGAATAAGTTAAATCCTCTTGACATTCTCTCAATGGGATATGCTAAAATAGAGCAAAATGGGGCGAATGTCGGCAAACTTAAAGATTTAAAGCAGGACAAACCTTTTGACATCAACTTTGTTGACGGAAAAATTACAATAAACACGGAGGTCGGAAAATGACATACGAGGAAGCGATTAAAGAAATGGAAGAAATCATCCAAAAACTTGAAAATGAAAACTTGCCACTTAAGACTGCTCAAGAACTTTTTGAACGTGCAAGCACTCTTGCAAAATTTGCACAAGAAGAACTTTCAAAAACTACAGGCAAACTTTTCATCATTAAAAAAGAATTGGATGAAATGACAGAGGAGGAAGTATGAAACTTTCAAAATTAGTTGGAAAAAGAATTAAAGAAACACCAAATGGTGCGGCACTTAAAAGCCATATTTTGCTCTTGCGTGCTGGTTACATAAAACAAGTTAGTGCAGGAATTTTCTCATTGCTTCCACCAGCACAGCGTGTAAGCCAAAAAATTCAAGCAATCATTCGTGATGAAATGAACAAAATCGGAGGACAAGAGGTTTTGTTTCCAGTTGTTATGCCACGCGAACTTTGGGATATGACTGGAAGATACACTTCAATCAAAGAAGAAATGTTGCGTTTTAAAGACCGCACAGGTCACGATATGCTTTTGGGAATGACTCATGAAGAGGCCGCAGTTCATATGGCACTCAACACAGTTGAAAGTTATGACCAATTGCCATTTATGATTTATCAAATTCAAACTAAATACCGTGATGAGGCGCGTCCACGCGGTGGGCTTATTCGTGTAAGAGAATTTACAATGAAAGATGCCTATTCTTTCCACGCAACACAAGAAGATTTGGAAAATTATTACAAAAAAGCCTATGATGCTTATGTGAGAATTTACAAGCGTATTGGCTTTAAGAATTTTATCTCTGTAAAAAGCGACAGTGGAATGATGGGTGGCAAGGTTGCTGACGAATTTATGGCAGTAACTGATTCTGGTGAAGATAAACTTGTAATCTGCAAAAAATGCGGATATTCAAGCAACATGGAGGTTGCAAACTCTGTAAAAGAAGAAAATGACCACACAGTTTTGGGCGAAATGGAAGAAGTTTTTACAGGCAACGCCAAGACAATCGAAGAGGTTTGTGCTTTTCTTGAAACTGACGCTGCTCACACTGCAAAAGCGGTTTGCTATCAAACAGAAGACGAAAAATTGGTTGTAGTTTTCTTGCGTGGCGACCACGATGTAAACGAATGTAAACTCAAAAAACTTGTTTTAAGCGAAATTTACCCTGTTGAAGTTGAAAAATACGGATTGGAGGCAGGAAACATCGGTTGTGTAAATTTGAAAGCGCCAGAGGGTTCAAAAGTCTTTTATGACACAACTCTTAAAGGATTGGAAAATTTTGTTACTGGTGCAAATAAGAAAGATTTTCACATAAAAAATGTCAGCATGAGCAGAGATTTAAGCGATGTTGAGTTTGTTGATGTTGCTGTTGTTAAGGAAGGCGAACAATGCTGCCACTGCGGAGAAGAACTTACTCTTACGCGTGGAATTGAAATCGGAAACATCTTCCAACTTGGAACAAAGTATACAAAACCAATGGGCATGAAAATCAATATGCCAGACGGAACGATGCAAGAGCCTGTTATGGGCTGCTATGGAATTGGCGTTGGACGCTCACTTGCAAGTATAATCGAAGAAAAAGCGGATGATAAGGGAATTATTTGGCCTATGACAATTGCTCCATGGCAAATTCACTTCTGTCCACTTCGTCTTGACGATGAAAATGTAAGCACCGTTGCAGATGAACTTTACAAAAAGATGACCGATTCAGGAATTGAAGTTTTGTTTGACGACCGCAATGTTTCAGCAGGAATTAAACTTACAGACAGCGAACTTATGGGCATGCCAATTCGTGTCGTAATAAGCCCAAAAACAATGGCAAACGCTGAAGCAGAGGTTACAATCAGACAGTCAGGCGAAAAGATTTTTGTTCCTATTGCCGAACTTATCCCAGAACTTAAGGAAATGATACAAGAACAACTTGACGAAATCGAAAAATCATTATAAAATTAAACAACAAGAAAAATCTTTTTAGCAAACAGAGAAAGATAATTCTAAATCAAATGTTATATCGTGTTTTTAGACAAAATTCCTATTTCTTGTTTATTAAGAATTAAATCAAATGGCTGTCACTTTGGCAGCCTTTTTTGTCCTAAAAAATGAGTGATGACAATATAATATTACATGAAAAAAAATAATCTTAGGTGGGCGACAAAAACGCTTATTCTTTCGTTTTCACTTTCTATTGTTTTTAGTGTCGTTTCCCAGAGTCTTTTCCCAAAACTTTCAATCTTGCTTTCAATTTTTATTATCTTCTTTTTCATCTTTGTAAGCGTAATTTTTGATATGATTGGAATTGCAGTTGCCTCGGTTGATATTGACAAATTGAAGATATATAAAGATAAGAAAGGCTTTAAACTGGCACAAAATCTGTGCGAAAACACAGAAAAAGTATCTTCCTTTTGTTGCGATGTTGTGGGCGATATTTGCGGCATTTTAAGTGGTGCAGGAGGTGTAAGTTTAGTTCTTAACATAAACATCACAGATTCAAGCGTTTACTTTGTTGTAACATGCATCGTAAGTTCGCTCATCGCTGGGCTTACAATTTTTGGAAAAGCGATTATGAAAGGTTATTCAGTAGAGCATTGCGACAAAGTTCTTATGAAAACTGCTCAAGTTCTTGAAACTTCACCATTTTCTGTTTTTAAAAGGAAGAAAAAAACAAAATTAAACAATGATGCAACAAAAATACAAAAAGATATAAAGAAAAACACAAAATAGCAGGTTGCAAAAGAATAGAAACATAATAATTAATGTTAGTTTGAATTTGAATAATAAATCTTTTGGAACTCACAAATAAAAAAATAATTGAAAATTTTTACAAAAACAGTTGACAATGGATGTTTTGATGTGTTATTATAAGCAAGTAAGAAAGCAGAAGACCACTTCTCACCCATCGAATTTCGCTTTGATGTGGTTCAAAAATTTGAATTTTTTCTTGTTTTTGATATTGGTGGGATTTTGCGTCCTACCAATTTTTTGTTTAAAGGAGATTACGACAATTTTTAAGGAATTATTAATCAACGAACAAATCACAGCCAAAGAAGTTAGACTTATTGGCGAAGAAGGCGAACAACTTGGCGTATTGACAAAATCTGCAGCACAAGAACTCGCTGACAAAGAAGGTCTTGACTTGGTGCTTATGTCACCAAACGGAAATCCTCCTGTATGCAAACTTATGGACTATGGCAAATATAAGTTTGATGCAATTAAGAAGGAAAAGGAAATCCGCAAAAACCAAAAAATCAGCGAAATCAAAGAAATTCAACTCTCTATGAGAATTGATGATTATCATGTGAGTTTCAAACTTAAAAATGCTCAAAAGATTTTGCAGGATGGTGACAAAGTTAAGGTTTCTCTTCGTATGCGCGGAAGAGAACAGGCTTATGTCAAAAATGCGATTGAGGATGTTAAGAAATTTGTTGAAGATTTGTCTGAATATGGCACAGTTGATAAAGAACCTGCTGTTATGGGACGCAATGTTTCAGTCGTAATCAGTCCAAAGAAAACTAAATAAAAGGAGAAAAGGAAAAATGCCTAAACAAAAAACACATAGCGGTGCAAAGAAAAGATTTTCACTCACTGCAACAGGAAAAGTTAAGTATGCAAGACCAAATAAAGGTCACTTCTTGACAAACAAAAGCAAAAGTCGTAAAAGAAAACTCAGAAAAGGTTCTTATATTGCTGGAAAGAACGCTAGCAACATTAAGACTTTGCTCTGCAAGTAATTAGGAGGACACTATGAGAATTAAAAGAGCGGTAAACGCAGTTAAAAAACGTAAAAAAATTTTGAAACAAGCCAAAGGTTACTATGGAGCAAAGAGCAAACTTTACAGAACTGCTCGCGAGCAAGTTATGAAGAGCGGTCAATATTCTTATATTGGCAGAAAGCAAAAGAAAAGAGATTTTCGCGCTCTTTGGATTACAAGAATCAACGCTGCTTGCAGACAAAACGACATTTCTTACAGCAGATTTGTTGCTGGACTTAAGAAAGCAAATGTTTCTCTTAACAGAAAAGTTTTGGCTGATATGGCAGTTAGAGAACCACAAGCATTTTCTCAACTTGTAGAAATTGCTAAGAAGGCTTAATGGAAAAGGCCACAAAAAATTTTATATTAAACCTTAAAAAGCAAAAACGAGAGAGTTCTTTGCTTTTTTTGGATAATATCAAAATAATTAAAGACGCTCTTGCAAACAAAGCAATCAAAGCGGAGTATATTTTGACAAGTCTTGATGAACTTCCATTTGATGCAAAAAGTGTTTCAGTTTATAAGGTTGACGAAAAAACTATTAATCAACTTTCAGATACAAAAACACCACAAAAAGTATTATGCATTGCATACTACACACAATATGTTGTAGAAAAGCCTAAAACAAACTTCCTTGTTCTTGACGGACTTCAAGACCCAGGAAATGTTGGAACTTTAATCCGTACTGCAAAGGCAAGTGGTTTTGAAACCGTCTTTTTAGTAAATTCTGTTCGCAAAGAAAACAGCAAACTTATCAGAAGTTCAGTTGGCGCAGTTTTAGACAGCAAGGTTTACCAAGTTACAAAAGAAGAATTTATCAAATTTGCCAAAGAAAATAATTTGAAACTTATATGTTGTGATATGAATGGCGAAAATATTTTTGAATTTTCTTGTGATGAGCAAATTGGTGTTGTTGTAGGAAATGAAGGACAGGGTGTTTGTGATGAGATTTCAAATCTTTGCTATAAAACAGTCAAAATTCCTATGAAAGCAGGAATTGAAAGCCTAAATGCAGGCGTAAGTGGCTCGATAATTATGTATGAAATTAATAAATCCTTGTTAAAATAGTTTTAATACAAACTATGAATTCAGTAAAATTATTTGCAAGATTTTAAATTAAAAAAGCATGAGCTTGTAAAACCATGCTTTTTTCTTAAATAATTCTTTCTTTTTCACTTGTAGCAGAAGTAGTCTTTGTTGTAGGAGTTTTTGTCGCTAATGTAGTTTCCATATTTCTTTGCAACTGTCTAAAAGTATCAAAACATGCTTCTTTTATTTTTTCCAAATCATCATTATATACTGTAAATTTGTATTCTAAAGTTTTATCTGATCTTGACACCTGATTGTATATTTCTATTTTATCATCGACATTATTAATAAAAGTCCCATGAATAAAGGCATCTCTTATATGGTCAATAACCTTTAAAATCTCTTTGTCAGTCAACTCTTCTTTTTCGTAATAATCAGACGCAATCTCTTTGACAATATCTGAATTTCCAATAAGATGTTTTAGTTTGTTCTGTTCAGCAATTTGAAGCATGCTGACCACTTCAACAATTAAGAAGTTTTTATAGATATTTTTTATGTCAGTATTTAACACTGTTCTTATTGAGAGATTTAATTCTTTTGATACAATTTCTTCGCCTGAATCTACAACTTTATAAATTGCACTATTTTCAATTTTTTTTCTGTACAAATCAAATATTTTGCTTTGAATTTCAATTGGAGAGCGTTTTGTTTCTTTAATTCCTTTTGAAATCGTAGCACCAACATCGCACAACTCTCTTAATTTTAAATATTTATATTTCTCTCCCAACATAATTTTGCTTATCGCCATTGAATAAGCAATTTTTTCATTAAAATCCTCTTTAAAAACCTCACTATATTCAGCAAGAAATTGCGCTTGCAATTCCTCAAAAGCTTCTTTTTGAACTTCATCCAAAACATAAATTTCGTCAGGTTTTTCTGGATTTGTTAAATTCATTACTCTGATATTTTTGTCATTATCAAGATAAAATGCTGCAGGCATTGTCAGTGTATTGTCTGCAATTAAATAAACTATTTTTTGTATGTCGTCATGATTAAGTTCAAGTTGTTTCTTTATTGGGCGTGGGCGTTTCACGCGTGTTCCATCAGGTAAAACATCAAAAAAAGTTTCATAATTAAACTTAAGCCTTGAGCTTGCAATATGTCCATCATAATATTTTTTTGCCATGTCAGGGTGGTTTGCAACTAATGAATATGTTTTGTTGTATATTTCTTTTATCATTTTTTCATACACTTCAAAATCAAGCGAACTTAATATATCACCATGTGCAATTGCGTTGCATATTTGTTTCAAGACTTTATTACATTCTGCGTGAGTAAGAGAGGGGTCTGCCTTCAAAATTTTATCTCTTACAGATAAATATTGTGGCTCATTTTGAATTTTATCAAATTTAATGAAACTTTCTTCTTCTCTTACATACATCATTAAAGCATATCTGGTGATTGCTGTTTTTAAAACATGGTTTACAAGCAAAACATTGCTTCCTGGAATTGAGTTAATCAATGGAATTTTGTTTTGCTTTTTAACAGCGTCAAAAAAAGAATTTGCATGCTCGTCTGCCATCATTTTATATGCAGTCACTGCTGAATCAAGACATTCAAAAAATTTTATTTGTGTTTTTATTCCCTCTAAATCAAGCATTTTTATCTCCTTTTTTAATTCTACTATATTCACAGAAAAATATCAATAGTTTTTTTATTTTTCGCTTATTTTATTGACACAATAGCCGCTTTTGTTATAAAATATGAGGGAATAAATATTATAATTGGTTTAAAGGAGAAAAACAATGTCAGGACATTCTAAATGGCACAACATACAAGCAAAAAAAGGCAAAACAGACGCTGCAAGAGGCAAAATCTTTACAAAAATCGGTCGTGAAATTGCTGTTTGCGTTAAAATGGGCGGTGCAGACCCAAACACAAACAGCAAGTTAAAAGATATCATTGCAAAAGCAAAACAAAATAATATGCCAAATGACAACATTGAGCGTTCAATCAAAAAGGCATCCGGCGAACTTAGTGGTGTAAATTATGAAGCATGTACATATGAAGGTTATGGTGTAGGCGGAGCAGCAGTTATTGTTGAATGTTTGACAGACAACAAAAACCGTACTGCTGGAGATGTTCGTCATGCATTTGACAAATTTGGTGGTGCAATGGGCAACAATGGCTGCGTGTCATATCTTTTTAAGATGAAAGGCAGTGTAATAGTTGTTGATGTTGAAGACAGTGAAACCCTTATGCTTGATGCAATTGAAGAGGGCGCTGTCGATGTTATTGAGGATGAAGACAGCGTTGAAATCATTACTGAACCAAATCAAGATGGAAAAATGCGTGAAGCACTTGAAAAGAAAGGTTACAACGTGGTTTCCTCTGAAACAGCGCAAGTGCCTGATATGTATGTGGATTTAAATCCAGAACAAGAAGCAAAATTCCAACGCATGATTGATGCACTTGAAGATTTGGATGATGTTCAAGAAGTGTATCACAATGTAAACTTAAGCGAAGAAGAATAATTTGTGACCAACAATTGAAAAATCAAGACCACATAAACAAGTGGTCTTTTTTATCGCTTAAAATTTTTATTAAATTCACAAAAACCCTTGACTTTTGTTTTTAATCGATATATACTCATTGCATACAAGGAGCAGTTATGAAAAATTTGTTTACACAAACTTCATATTATTACTACTACATTTAGAGTGCTATATGTAGAGGTTTTGTGTTGCAAATAATTAAATCTAAAACATCTGTCATATAGCAAATCGCTATATGGCAGTTTTCTTTTTATTTAAATCTGCCAAGTGATTGTCATGTGGCAGATTTTTTATTAAAAGGAGAAATTATGAAAATATT
>CAZQFT010000037.1:0-7912 GCA_964592565.1 uncultured Lachnospiraceae bacterium | reverse complement strand
AAGAAAAAAAATGTTTCTCAAATATTGAAACTAAAAATATATTTTTATAATTTTCAAAATTTAGATTGCCAATATCTGATATATAAAAAATATCAGTGCTTTCATTTTTTAAAGTTTCACTTATGCAATTTACCTCATTTTCAGTATCAACAATTATTAAATTCATCTAAAATCCCCTTTTTTATATATTATCATAAAAAATATTATTTCTCAATAAATTTTATGTTGACAAATAAATTTTAATATATTATAATGTTATTGTTTTTAGGGGTGTAGTTCATCGGTAGAATGAGAGTCTCCAAAACTCCAGAGGAGGGTTCGATTCCTTCCACCCCTGCCAAACAATCAACCTTTTCGGTTGATTTTTTATTTTATTTAAGGAATCGAACCAAGGTTCGAGCCTGTCGGCCAGACCGCAACAAGTTGCTCCCTGGCTTTGGCTAAAAACTTGCCACTGGCAACTTTTCTTAACGCGTCGCCCCTTCCACCCCTGCCAAATAAAAAAACTTCGCTTTTGCTCGTTTTCGAGCAACCTCGAAAAGCATCGCCTTGATGCTTGTTTTTTTATTAAACGACCAAACGAAATCGCACTTCGTTGGCGATTTGTCGTTACTCTATTGCTAAGCAAATAATTCTAATATAAGCAAGGCTTGATTTTTTGGTTAAGGAATCGAGTAGGCAAATACTATTAAAAAAACAGCAATTACTTGCTGTTTTTTCTTTGTTCATATGAAGAACACAATATAAGTGCTCCTTTTGCCATAATGACTGAAATGATAAGCCAAATCGCAGCCAATAACACAAGAATGTAGATTGCGATTGACCATCCGTTAAAGCCCATTGTAATCCATTGAACAAGGTTGAATTGGAAAATTCCAACAAGCCCCCAGTTAAGAGCCCCAGTAAGAACCAAAATATAGGCAATCCAGTTTGCAATTATCATAATCCCCTCCTTGCCTTTGTTTTGTGCAAAATCATAATATTTATGCATCTATTCTTGAAAATCGAATATTAAAAAAACAAACCTTTCATGTAATTGAGATAAACAGAATTTTCCAGAAAAAAAAACTCAACTCTAAAAAACATAAAAATTGAAAAATTTGACCCAATTACACAAAAATAAGCATAAAATTAGAAAAAAGACCGATTTTGTGGTCTTTTTTTGTGTATTTTTATTTTAAAATTTAGTAACCATAGTTTTGAACATTTTTATTTCGCCAATCCTTATCAACCTTGACAAAAAGTTTTATCATACATTTAACACCTAAAAGGTCTTCAACATATGCCCTTGTTTCTTGTCCGAGTTGTTTAAGCACACCGCCACCTTTGCCAATGATAATTCCTTTATGTTGGTCGCGTTCACAAATTATATCTGCCTCAATCTTTACAAGATTTGCACTTTCTTCAAAAGAATTGATAACAACTGCAACACCATGCGGAATTTCTTTGTCGATGTTATTCAAAAGAAATCCGCGAATTTTCTCGGCAACCAAAAATGAAATGCTTTTGTCTGTGTAAAGTTCTTCATCATAAACTGGCTGTCCTTCTGGCAATAACTGTTTTATTTTTTCTGTCAGTAACTCAACATTTTTTCCAGTTTTAATTGAGACTTCAAGTGCTTCAACCTCGCACTCAACTTGTTTTTTGTCACTCTTTGTTTTGACTATGATAAGGTCTTCCGTCTTGCCCTTAAGCATTTTTATGTAGTCCAATTCTTCCTCATCAAGTATCAAACTTCCGTCAAACAAATAAAGCACGACATCTGCACCTGCAATTGCACTTCTTACATTTTTCATCATATATTTGTCAAGATTATTTTTGCTGTGATGAATCCCTGGGGTGTCAACAAAAATCATTTGGCAATCGTCATCATTTCTTATTCCAATAATTGAATTTCGAGTAGTCTGTTTTCGATGAGAAACAATCGCCACCTCTTCGCCAACAAGATAATTAACCAAACTGCTTTTTCCAGCATTTGGACGCCCTAAAACCGCAACATACCCACACTTCATCTTGTCACCCCAAAAGCATTTAAAATTTTTTCCGCAGTTGCTGACATAAGTTTCTCGTCATCTTTATTGATATGGTCATATCCCAACAAATGCAAAAGACCATGCAAAGCCAAAAAACAAACCTCTCTGTTTTTGCTGTGTCCATATTCTTTTGCTTGAGAATAGGCAACTTTTTTGCAAATCACAATATCACCCAAAAACAATCCTTCATCCAAACATTCATTTTCAAATTCATCCAAACTTTGTTCTGGCGTTTTGTTGAGATTTGGAAAAGACAACACATCCGTAACCTTATCAATTTTGCGAAAATTGTTGTTGAGTTGCTTTATTTGTTCTCCTGAAACAAAATTAAGCGAAACGCATACATTTGAAAAATCTTCTTTTAAAATCTCTGCCGCTTTTTGATAAAGTTTTTTTATCTTCTTTTTATATGGAAATATTTTGCCATCAATAACCATTAGTATCCTCCAATTTGCTCTTCACTTATGATGCAATAGTTGACAATTGTCACGCCAGACAAATGGCGTAATGTATAGAATTCTTCTATTATTGTATCACAGTTTGAACAATTTTCCAACGCTTTTTGCTTGGCTTTTTCAACAAACTCATCTTTTACTTCGTCAAAATTGCTCTCAATCAATTTCTCTTCAAGTTCATAATAAACAGTTTTGTGTATTTTAAATGGCAAAAACAAGTTTTTGCTTAAATCAATTTCTTCACATTCTACTTCATACATCTCAAAATTTACATCTTCTTTAAAATTATAAATATCTAAGCCAAAAAGTTTTATTAAATTCTCTTCAACCGTTTTGCCTGTTCTGCTTACATCAATATAACTTTCATAATGATCAACACTCCCTTCATTGTAAACCTCAGCCACAATTTCCGCTTTTGCTTCCACCATTCTCCTTTGTCCAGATGCGTCAATCGTATAAGGTTCAACCAACACATCACCTACTTTAACAATATCCCCAATCTCAACAGCCGCAGTGCCTGAAATGAGGTTTATTTTTCTGATTTTTCCGCTTTTCTGTGCGATAAGTGCACTAAAATCGCCGTACATCTGTTCTGGCATAAGTTTTTCTTTTACATTGACAACAAGCGTCTGTCCTCTAATCACGCAAGAAGCAAAACTTATCTCTTCAAAATTATCGACAAGTTTAATTTCAATTTCTTCTGTGTCAATCAAACCTTTTGATGTTGAAAAATTTTCTTTTAAAAAAGAAACAACCTCTGTCTTGTCCAAACTCTGCGTGCCACTTATGCTATATTGCAAAATAAATTGATATTGAAAACCATAGAGTGCAACAGATAAAATTATCGCAGATAACAAGCCATATGCAGTCAGCAAATTTAGCATTTTAGAGCAAATTCCCTCGGCAGTGACCAAATATTCAACTTGATAACTTTTAAGGATTTTTTCGACCTTTTTTTGCTGAAAAAATGAGCATTTGAATTGCGTTTCATATTTGTTTTTTCTATTTATTTCAAATAAAGATACACTTTTTGATAATTCATTTAAAACTTTTTCTTGATTTAGCCCTTTTATGTGAAAAATTGATCGACTTTTAATTTTCATCAAACTTGCTCCACCTTTTTTATGTTTCCACTGATTTTTATTGTGTTTTCGCTCAGTTCTGACAAAATCAAGTCACTTCCCTCCACAAGAATTATCCCCTTTTTTATTTTAAACGAAATTGTTTCTTTGGACAAAGTTACAAGCCCCATATGCCCCTCAACATACAAAAGCCTTCCAGAGATATTTATTAAATTAAAACTTTCCAAACCGATTGGAGTTTTTAAATTTTGCTTTATTTCACCTAAAAAATTAAACATGGGCTCACCTAAAATAATAAAATTCAAAATATTTTATGATAAACATTTGATGAAAAGAATAAAAAAACAGCAATTACTTGCCGTTCTTTTCTCCTTCAGTTGTACTCTCCCCTTCATCTTCAATATCTCTGCGACCAAGTGCATTTGAAAACAAGATTTCCTGCATACGTCGTGGAATTTTATTAATCATTTCGGAAACCTCGTCTGGGCTTTTGTCCATAAAGTCAGATGGCTCAAAATTTTCATAAGGATTGTCTTGGTCCACTTCGCCAGACTCTTCTTCATTGTCCATATCAAGGTTTTCTCTTAAGAATTTTTGATATTCTGCAAAACGCCTGTCAATTTCATCGTCTTCATTATCTTCCAAAACCTTTTCTTCTTGTGCATCTTGATCCAAAGAAAAGTCTTCAAGCCCATCCCCATTCACGACGCTGAGTTGTGCATCTTGAGATTTCTCTGTTGTTTCTGTCACCAAAGGTTGCTCGGCTGTTTTTTCTTTAAAAAGTTCATCTTGAGCCGCATCCGTAATTACAACAGGAGGCTGTTCTTGGCTTAACTTTTCAAGACGCTTGTGCTCTTTCTTTTTTGATGTTACAAAGATTGTAATGCCAATTCCGACAAATACAATTATTGCACCAATGTAAACAAAAATCATAGATACCTCCTATCAAATTTCAGAATCGTTTCTCTGGGGTTTTCCTGTAAATTTACGACGCATTTCTGTGTCCGCTTGCAAATTTTGAAGTCTGTAATAGTCAACCACATCTTTAATTTTTCCTTCTTTAATTGCCTCTACAATTGCCTTTGGAACTTCAGCCTCCGCAGTAATGACTTCCAGCCTCTTTTCCTCTGCCTTAACTTTCATTTCCTGCTCATTTGCAACCGCAAGCAGTCGGCGATGTTCAAGTTGATTTGCAGCAATCATGCGTCTTTTTTCAAGTTCTTCTTTTTCTGTAGCAAGATTTCTGTTTACCCCAATGTCAATGTGAATAACATCCGCTGAAACAAGTTCATATTTCGAATCGGCATCAATTTGGGCATCAAAAATTGCTTTGTCAATCAATTGTGGCTTTGAAACAAGATATTCTGCTTTTTCAGTGTTTGCAATTTTCGTTACGACAGCCTCAACTGCACGCGCTGAAATCGTTTCATCTGTCACACCACGCATAAAATTTGAAATATTCGTTTTAAGTGTAAGCGAGATTTTTGTGTTAATCTCAATGTTGTTTTGTGCGACAGCGTTTACAAGTGGAAGTTCAATAACTTTCGGATTAATGCACTCACGAACAACTTGCAAAATGTCCATTCCTGCGATATCAATCGCTTTGGCAAATTCAAAATCAATTTTAAGTTGAGCATTTTGAGCAGCGTTAAGCCCCTCAACAATTTTGAGCGGATGTCCACCGCTGGTTGCAACAATTTCAAAATCATAAAGACTAATGCCAAGATGTGATTTTTTTGACAAAACATATGCGTTCACAACCGTGATAACATCAATTTTTCTAAGTTTCATGCTGATGCATTTAAAAATCGAGATATATACACCTGAAAAAAGTGCCGTGAAATATGCCTTTCTTGGCATTAAAATTAAAAGTGTAATCAAATAAATTAAGACTATGCTTGATAAAACAATGGCAACAATAACGCCTGTGCTCATATTCATTCTCCTCTACGCTTATATTGTAGCACAATTATTGTTGTTTGTCTAGACCCATTTTGCGTATTCAGACAAATTTTTATTCAATTTTATATCAAGCGGTTGTCAAATATGATGTTTTACGAACTAATAAAAACAATTAAAAAAAACATTTGACTAAGTCGCAATCACAAATGAAAATAAAAAGAGAGGATGTTTTTCCTCTCTTATAATTAATCATCTTCGCCCATTGCGTAATATGTGATGAGTGCAAGTTTAAAATCATAACTTATGTTTGTTGCACCTTTAAGTTTTTGGATGTCGAAATAAACCTCAATAAAGTCACAAGCCCCCTCACCCGTTGCAAACTTTTCGCCTTTAAGTGCACCATAGAAACCAACACCTGAGGCAGAATCGATGATGTCATAATAATCTCTTGCTGCATTGTTTCCAGTGATTGTCATTGATGTTAAATCTCCGATTGGCTCTGTTGTATATTTTGCAGGATTGATTGCGTCTGGATTTTTAAATTGTGTGCCAATGATAATATCTTCCTCAAATCTTACAACGCCGTCACCTTCATATTCGTCTTCACTGAAAATTACAGTGTTGATGTCTGGATTATCTTCACTCAACACAGCATTGTCACCTGTCAAAACTTTCATAGTTGTTTGGTTGACATAAGAGTATGTCCCTGTTTTGCTGTTGAAATATCTAAGTCCAACAACCAAGTCAAGTCCGTCTGGATTGCAAACAAGACTGTCAGAAGTGTTGTAATCTTGATATTCAAACACAATATGAATGTCAGTCAATCTTTTTCCAACATCGTCAGCGATTGGCATAAACACCATGCTTTGATATTCCGCTGCGTCAATATATCTGAATATGCTTCCTTCTTCATCATCCGCTGCGAAGAAATATTCGCCGTTATAGTCCGTAATCGTTGAAGCCATATAAGCATTGTCGAGAGTCACTGGATTGCCCTCAGCATCAGTTCCAATTGGTGCTTTTCCGCAAGCATAATCAACAATATAGTCAACGATTGTTTCATAATTACGATTAAAATTCAGGGTTTCTGTTGTGGTTTCACCTGCAATTACAATGCCATTAACATCTTTCTTTTGTGTTTTTATATCAACTTTGAATGTATCTTTTGCAAACGCGCTGTCACCAATCACTTTGTCTAAAATAAATCTTGTAAGTTGTTTTTTGTTTGTTTCTGTAATTCCAACAAAGTTTCCAACCTGCTTATATTCTGCCTTGATTTGCTTAAGCGCCGTTTCAATTGCAAGTCCACCAACTTTAATTCCTGAAACTGTGCCATCTGCCGCATAATCAACTGTAAAATCAAATTTCAACGCATCTGAAGTTGTATTTCCTGTCGCGTCTTCATAGTCATAGCCCAAAACAAAAAGATATGTAACATATTCCAAAGCATCTTGATAGAAATTCTTTGCAGTAATTTCGGTCTTACCTTCTATCTCTTTTTCATAGAATGGAGAGGTGTAATAGTCGACAATTACGCCGTCATCCTTTTTTACCTCAGTTCCAACATAAACATTTTTAAATGAAGGTATGTTTACTCTGTCATAAATAACCAACCAATCCTCTCCAATCGAATTTCCAAAAGAGATTGTCAATTTCTCACCACTTGGAGTCGGAATTGCAAGTCCCATGTTTTTAAGTGCCTGCAAAAATACAATATCTTTTCCAGTGCTGTTATAATTTACATCCCAGTTCCAAGCACTTCCCAAATCTAGTATGACATTATATGATTCTAATACATCTGTCCCAGCATCGTCTTGCTTATATGTAATGTCAATGTTTGAAATTGTATATCTTAAACTGTCGTAGAGATAATATTTATAATCTTCCTGTCCTTCCTTCAAAAATGTGCTGAAGGTTTTGCCGTCGTCATCGTTTAAGCGAATATGAATTTCTTCGTTTTTTTCATCGGACTCATCACCAAACTTAATATGTGTTGCAGAATTATCTTCATAAATTCTATATAAAGAATCCAAAATGTTCGCTGAGAAAATGTTGTAGTAATATTCTGAATAATCGCCTGTAGCAGTAGAAAAATAATTATTATCAGTAGTTCTTGCCAACACCTTAACGCCCTCTAAAGAACTTTGATAATATTCATCATCATTTTCATCGCTTGGACCGCCGCTTCCGCAGCCAACAAAAAACAAGCACATGAAACACAACATGATTGATAAAATCTTATAACCCAACTTTTTCTTCTTCATGTTGTTATAATATCACAAAACAACAAAAAAAACAAATAAAAAAGAGAATTAAATTAATTCTCTTTCTTTTTCTTCGCTTGCAGTCACATCATTAGTTGAAACCATGATATTTGTTTTATAAATCTCATTATTTCCAAAGTGACAAGTTTCTCGTTTAATTTCACTTATCATCCACC
>CAZQFT010000036.1:0-8097 GCA_964592565.1 uncultured Lachnospiraceae bacterium | reverse complement strand
TTCAAAATTCGATTGTAATTACGCTTGTCAATATTTTCAAATGTCACTTTAATATCACTTTCATTTATTGCCAAATCATTTATGCAAATTACAAGCCCGTGCTTTATGATATATTGATAAAAGAAACTGTATTTCCCCTGAATGCGTTTTGATTTTGCACCTAAAAGCGGGAAAATATATGCCCAATCGCTGTAATATTTGAAAAAGTAATCTTTGTTTTTCAAACCATTAAGTGCATCGTAATAACCCGCTAAATAACCAAATAACTTTGATGTGGTTTCGTCATTAAAGTCAAACTGGTCTTTCAAAAAGTCTTTTAAAAATGCTTCCAAACACTCTGGCTTTTCGGCATCAACGATATCAATCAAAAGTCCTAATAGGCGATCATGGGTTTTGTAAACCATCTTATACTTAATTTTCTTCCGTTTAAGCGAAAGTTGTTGCCAGATTTCAAGAGAGTTTAAAAGTTCAAGTCCTTTTTTCAATCCCTTTTTGTTGAAATATCTTTTATCACAATACAAAATCTTTTCAATTTCTGCAAACTTTCTGTCGCCTTGTAAGTCCTTTATGTTTTTTATGAACTTATATGCCGCCAAAAATGTTTTCTTTTCAATATGAAACTTCAACTCCCCTGCAAAACGAACCATCCTTAAAATACGCTCGCCATCATTTTTCAAAATTTGTTCAGGTTCAATATTGCAGCGAATAATTCTGTCGTTTGCATCAAAAAGTCCATGATATGGGTCAATTACCGCATCTTTGTTGATGTTATAGTAAATTGAGTTTACAGAAAAATCACGACGTATTGCATCTTCTTCAAGGTTTTCAGTAAATTCAATTTTACAAGGACAATGTTCTCCGCCATCACCGTAACTCTCTTTTCTGAAGGTAGTGTATTCAAAATTTTCGTCATCTTTTGAAATTGAAATCGCACCAAATTTTGCATTTTTCACTCTCACTGAAAAACCACTGTTTTCAAGACGCTTTTCAACCTCTTCAATCGTCACAGAACTTGCCAAATCGACATCCCCAACAGGAAGAGCAAGCAACTTGTTGCGAACATAGCCTCCCACAACATACAAATTTTCTGGAAAATATTTTGAAAGTTTCTTTAAATTTTCTGAAATCTCAATAAACATCAACTTCCCCCAATTTATCGACAAAAATAAGTGTTATACACAATCTTAAATTAATATAATTAATCAAAAAAGTCAAATATTATTTGACATTTTGCTAAAAATTTAATAAACTTATCAATATGAAAAAAGTAAAAAAATCAAAGAAGAAAAAACAGATAACTCAAGAGATTCCAATTGTTCGTTATCAAACAGACTACGAACATGGTCTTTCTGAGGAACAAATCAACGAAAGAAAAGAACATAAACTTGTAAATGATACGAAAATCAAAACATCAAACACCTATTTTTCAATCATTTGCAAAAACATATTCACATTTTTCAACATGATTTGGTTTATTATTGCCGTCGCATTGATGTGTGTCGGGGCGTGGGGAGATTTGTTGTTTTTGTTCGTAGTCATCGCAAACACTGCAATCTCAATATTTCAAGAAATTAAAGCAAAAAACACAGTAGAAAGACTTTCGATGGTGTCAGCCCCAAGGATTAAAGTCATTCGAATGGGATTGCAATATGAAATCAAAGGCGAAGAACTTTTGCTTGATGACATAATTGTTCTTGAAAACGGGAATCAAATCCCAGCAGACTGCATAATTGAATATGGCACAGTTGAAGCCAATGAAAGTTTGCTTACTGGTGAATCAAATTCAATCAAAAAACAAGTTGGAGACACACTTCTTGCAGGAAGTTTCTTGGTTTCAGGAATGTGTTATGCAAGGGTTGATAAGGTTGGAAAAGACAACTATATACAAACTGTTGCAGAACGCACAAAAGATTTCAAGCCTCAAACTTCAAACCTCTTTAAAGACTTGAACAATTTGATAAAAATTATAATCATCATTCTTGTGCCAATTGGTGTGCTAACCTATTTTAAAGAGTTTATCCTTACAGGTTCATCAATTGAAGAAACAATCACAAACACCAGCGGAGCATTGACTGGAATGATTCCAGCAGGAATGTATTTGCTGATTACCGTCGGCCTGTCCGTAGGCGTAATCAAACTTGGACGCAAAAAAACCTTGGTAAAAAATTTATATTCGATTGAAATGCTTGCTCGTGCAAATGTGCTGTGTCTTGACAAGACAGGGACAATTACAGACGGAACCATGAATGTAATTGAAGTTGAAACTTTAAACAACGAGAAACTGTCAAAGATTGAAAATGTCATGAAACAAATTTTAGCAGCACAAAAAACAATGAACGCCACAAGTGTCGCCCTTGTTGAGCGTTTCGGAAAGGATGTTAAAGTTGAAACAAAAGAAGTTGTTGAATTTTCATCTCAACGCAAATACAGTGCTACAACCTTAAAAAACGGAAAGACATATTACATCGGTGCTGTCGGCTTCATTAAATGTGCAATCACCGCCCAACAAAAGAACCTTATGAACGAATATATGGAAAAGGGTTATCGCGTAATTTCTTTGGTTGAAGACAGTGCAACATACAACGAAAAAAATGCCGGAAAAAATGGTAAACTTATTGCCTTCTTCATTTTGGAAGACCATATAAGAAAAGATGCCATTGAAACAATTGCTTGGTTTAAGAAAAACAATGTCAACATAAAAATCATCTCTGGTGATGACGCTGTTACTGTTTCAAAAATTGCAAAAAGAGTTGGAGTGGAAGATTGCGACAAATTTGTTTCTCTTGAAAACATGAGTTTGCAAGAAGTTGCATCTATCGCCAATAAGTTTACTGTATTTGGACGCGTAACCCCAGAACAAAAACATACGATCATAAAAGCCTTAAAAACACAAGGCAATGTAGTTGCAATGACAGGAGATGGCGTAAACGACACGCTCGCTCTTAAAGAAGCCAATTGCTCAATCGCTATGGCAGACGGAAGCGAAGTTGCCAGAAACATCTCACATCTTGTTCTTTTGGAAAGCAACTTCTCTGCACTTCCTTCAATCGTAAAAGAAGGTCGCCAAATTGTAAACAATGTTCAAAATTCTTCAGTGCTGTATCTTATGAAAACAATTTTTACAATTTTGCTTTGTGCAACGACATTAATTTTAAGAATTTCCTATCCATTCACTCCAAAACAATTGCTGTTGCTTGAAATGTTTGTAATTGGTGTACCATCGTTTATTCTTACATTCCAACCAAATGACAAACTGATTAAAGGAAATTTCATAGGCCAAGTTTTGAAAAAATCAATACCTTGTGCACTGCTTATGTTTATAAATCTTTTGGTTGCGATCGTATTAAATCAAGGCTCGGCAACCTTAACAAGCAGCGAATATACTTCCCTTTGCACTTTACTTTTGACCTTCGTTGGTTATATAAATCTCGTAACTATTTGTTGGCCATTAAATTGGCTTAGAAGTGGTTGTGTAACAATTTCTGCAATTTTAATAATTTGTGGATTATGCGGTTTCTCAAAATTCTTCTCGGTCACCGACTATACATTCCCAGTTATGATGACATTAGTTACACTTTTGCTGATGACAATCATGACAATTGTCACTTTCAATTATGTAAAAGAATGGCTACTAAACAGGCGAAAGATGAAACTTTCAAATGGTCAAGATGTGATTGTTGGCACAAAAGTTCCTTTTTGGCAAAGAATAAAAAATAAACTTTTTGAAAACCCACAAAATTCTCAGAATGTTGAAAATTCATCAACCACAGTTGAAAGCACAGTGCCTACAGGGCAAACAATTGAAGTCGAACAAACAGAAAACAAACCAAGGACAAAAAGGAAAAGTGTCAAGAATGACACATCTTCCGAATCTAAATCTGTTGAAGACACCACTCAAAAAGGCAAAAATAAAAATCAATCCTCCGAAGAAAAAAAATCTTCAAACAAAAAGCATTCAACCTCAAAAAATGAAGTTCAAAAAAAGACTTCTTCAACAAAAAGTTCAAAAAGGACATCTTAATAATTAAAAAAGGCATCAAAAATTTGATGCCTTTTATTTAAACAACCAAATCTTCAATTGACCAATGCGTCTTTTGATTTTAAATGCACACTCAACAATAAAAAAGTTTACAAAACAATTGAATTAAACAAAAAATTAAGTCCTTTGCCCGTCAAATTTATTTTTTTTAAACTTGGATTTTAAAGCATTTATTTCTTCTGTTTTTAAATGGAAACAAATTCCTCAATTCGCAATAATTAAAACATTTTTTGTATTTTTTCATTTGAAAGCAACAAAAGTCGTTTCAATAGCGTAAACCTTGTTGCCGTATATTTGTTTGAAACCATGCGTTTAAGATATTGTTTTTCTCCAACAATTACGACCATTTTCTTTGCACGCGTAACTGCGGTATAAATCAAATTTCGAGTCAAAATTATGCTTGGCCCAGCAATCGCTGGAATGATGATTGTGTCAAATTCTGACCCCTGACTTTTGTGGATTGTAATTGCATACGAAAGCGACAAGTCGATAAGGTCCGGTCTTGTGTAAAGACAAATTCTGCCATCTTCAAATTCAACAATTACTTCGCTTGTGTTTGGGTCAATTGTTTGAATATATCCAATATCGCCGTTGAACACGCCTTTTCCAGTTTCATCTGCATATTTTCCATGACGCTTCCATTCAAGGTCATAGTTGTTGCTCATTTGCATAACTTTGTCGCCTTCACGGAAAATTGTTTGCCCAAATTCAACCTGCCTGATGCCTTGTCTTTGTGGATTTACGCTTGCTTGAAGCACTTTGTTTAGGTTTTCAATTCCACAAGGCCCAGCCTTAAGCGGTGCAAGAACCTGAATTTGTTGAGGCTCAATTTTCAAAAATTTTGGCAAGCGAGTTGTAACAAGTTCCAAGATTGTGTTTTTAATGATTTCTGGGTCATTTTTGCTTTCAAAGAAAAAGTCCAAACTTGTGTTGTCAATGAGTGGCATTTTACCTTCATTGATAAGGTGAGCGTTTGTAATAATCAAACTTTTTTCTTCTTGTCTGAAAATCTTTGTAAGCATGCAATATTCAATCACACCGCTTTGCAAAATATCGGCAAGAACATTCCCAGCACCTACGCTTGGCAATTGGTCTTTATCGCCCACCAAAATCAACCTGCAATCACGAGGCAATGCTTTCAGAAGCGAGCACATCAATGCCGCATCCACCATGGAAACTTCGTCCACAATAACTGCGTCTGTCTTAAGCGGATTGCTTTCGTTGTGGACAAAAAAACTTTGCTCCGACTGAATTACATTGACTTCCAAAAGTCTGTGTATTGTTTTTGCCTCTTTTCCAGTGCTGTCGCTCATTCTTTTTGCCGCACGTCCAGTTGGCGCAGACAAAGAAACAATCTTCTGTTGACTGCCCAAAATTTCTAAAATACATTTAATAATTGTCGTTTTTCCAGTACCTGGCCCACCCGTAATTACAAACACACCATTATTAATCGCACCAATAATCGCTTTTTTCTGCTCTTCATGAAAAGTTATGTGATTGCGCTGTTCAAAGTCTGCAATCTGTTCTTCTACATCAAACTCTTCTTCTTTTTGGCAGTTTGCAAGCCAAACAAGTTTCTGAGCAATGGTATTTTCATAATAATAATATCTTGAAAGCATTACAATTTCAGTTTCGTCCACCCAAGTCGTAACTGCCGTCCTGTCCAAAACCAAGCTGTCAAAGGCCTGAGTAAAGTTTTGCTCGCACTCATCTAAATTAAGTTCCAAAGCCTCCGCTGCTTGCTGATAAAGCATTGCCTTCGGCAAATAAGTGTTTCCATTTTTCTCGCAAGAAACTTTAAGCACATGAATAAGCCCAGCACGAATTCTAAAATTACTATCTTTCGGAATCCCCGCATTTTGTGCAATCTTATCTGCGGAAGCAAACCCAATTCCGTCAATATCTTCAACAAGTTTATATGGGTTGTTTTTTACAATGTCTGTCGTTTTTTCGCGATAGACATTATAAATCTTAAGTGCCATATGCGTTGAAATGTTGTAACCTTGCAAAAACATGATGGTGTTTTGCACTTCGCGATGTTCTTTGAATGAAAAGCCTATTTCAATTGCCTTTTTCTCGCTTATTCCATTGACTTGTGCCAACTTTTGCGGAGAATATTCCAAAATATCAAGTGTGTCTGCACCAAACCGTTCAACAATTTTCTTTGCGGTAATCGGTCCAACACCCTTAATCAGCCCACTTCCCAAATATTTCTCAATTCCCGCAATAGATTTTGGCATAGAAATCTCATATGATGTAAATGCATACTGCACACCATATTTTGTCTTTTCAAATTTTCCCTCAAGTGTGACATTTGCCCCCACTTGCACATCAATAAACCTTCCTACGACCGTTACAACACCGTCATCTTTCTCAAGACGCGCAACCGTATAGCCGTTCTCGTCGTTTCTGTAAACTATATCTTCAATTGTTCCTTTCAAAGCCATACAACTATTTTAATAACTTTTTGTTTGAAAAGCAAGCAAAACAGTTGCAAAAAAAAATTTAGTTCTATATAATATCAATATGAAAAACATCGACAAGATATTAGAAATTGAAGCACTTACAGAAAACCTTACAAAACATTTTGCAAAAAATAATTTGCTTAAATATAAGGTGTTATATTTTATTTCCCAATACGAAAATCTGTCTGTCAGCATGATTATTGAAAAACTTGGAATCAAAAAATCTAATTTTGCAATCATGACCAAAGAACTTGAACTTGAAGGACTTGTCACTTCGAAACAAGGCGAAATCGACAAACGATGTCGTATGTTGTTTTTAACTGAGAGAGGCAATGCCGAACTTTCTGATTACTTAAATTCAATTCAAACTTTTTTTGATGAAAAGAACAGCGAAGTTGACCATGCCCTTGAAGTTTTGTCTAATTATTTGAATAAAAAAATTTAAAAAAACATACTTTTATTTAAAATAAATAAGAAAAAATAAAAAAAAACAACAAAATTTTAACATAAAATGCAATTTTTAATGAATTTTTGCAACATTTTTGTTATGCGAGGTAAAAAATGGTTAAATTCTATAACTCACTTACGCGTCAAAAAGAAGAGGTTTTTTCTAATGACGGAAAAGTGATTAAAATGTATTCTTGCGGTCCAACCGTATATTATTATCCACATATTGGAAACTTCCGTGCATACCTTTTTATGGACAATATTCGCCGAGTTCTTAAATATAACGGTTACAAACTTGACGGCGTTATGAACATAACAGATGTAGGACACTTAACAAGCGATGCTGACGAAGGTGATGACAAAATGCTTGTCGCAAGCAAGCGTGAAAACAAAACCCCTTGGGAAATCGCAAAGTTTTATACTGACATTTTCATGAACGATGCAAAAGCACTCAACATCGACCTTCCAGAACACATTATTCCTGCAACAAGCGTCATTGAAGAAATGATTAAGTTTGTTCAGACTTTGATGGAAAAAGGCTATGCCTATGAAACAAGCAAAGGCATTTACTTTGACATCGCAAAGTTCAAAGATTATGGCAGACTTTCGGGCATGGACATAAACGAAAAACTTGCTGGTGCACGCATTGATGTAGATGACGAAAAACGCTCTCCATATGATTTCGTGCTTTGGGTAAAAGCACCAAAAGAACATATTATGCAATGGCAATCACCTTGGGGAATGGGCTATCCCGGCTGGCACATTGAGTGTTCAGTAATTGGCGACAAATTCCTCGGCGAAACAATCGACATTCACACAGGCGGTGTTGACCATAAACCTGTTCACCACGAAAACGAAATCGCCCAAAGCAACTGCCATTACGGACATCAAGTTGTAAAAATGTGGATGCACCTTGAGTTTTTGCAAGTTGACGGCGGAAAAATGAGCAAAAGTCTTGGAAACCTTTACACAATCAACGACTTAAAACAGCGTGGATATGAGCCTGAAGTATTCAGATTCTTCTATTTCTTGGCACATTATTCAAAACAACAAAATTTCACTTTTGATGCTCTAGATATGGCAAAAAGCACACTCAAGTCAATCAGAAACTTGGCAGCAGAACATAAAAATGGAACAGCAAAAGTT
>CAZQFT010000035.1:4893-8100 GCA_964592565.1 uncultured Lachnospiraceae bacterium | reverse complement strand
TCTGTTTGCATTTCTGCAATTTCAGGATATGTTACGGCAAGTCTAAGACCACGATGTCCCATCATTGGGTTGAATTCGTGCAGACTCTCAATTGTTGATTTCAAACCTTCGAAAGTTAACTTCATTTCTTTTGCAAGCGTCTTAATTTCTTCATCTTCATGTGGCAAGAATTCGTGAAGAGGTGGGTCCAAGAAACGAATTGTAACTGGACGACCTTTCATTGCCTTGAAGATTCCCTTGAAATCTTTTTGTTGCATTGGCAACAATTTTGCAAGTGCTTTCTTTCTTTCTTCAACAGTTGTCGAAACAATCATTTGTCTTACTGCAGGAATTCTGTCTGCTTCAAAGAACATATGTTCAGTTCTGCACAAACCAACACCCTCTGCACCAAAGTTGAAAGCAACTGTTGTATCTTTAGGATTATCAGCATTTGTGCGGATTTGAAGACATCTAAACTCATCTGCCCAGCCCATGATTGTAGCAAATTCGCCAGAAATTTTTGCTTCAACTGTTTCGATTGCCCCGTCATAAATCTTTCCTGTTGAGCCGTCAAAAGAGATAACATCGCCTTCTTTGTATGTTTTGTTTCCAAGTGTAAATGATTTTCCATCATCAGCAAATTTGATTGCAGAACAGCCTGCAACGCAGCATGTTCCCATTCCACGAGCAACAACGGCAGCGTGAGATGTCATACCACCACGTGCTGTCAAAATGCCTTGGCTGGCAGCCATACCTTCAATGTCTTCTGGAGATGTTTCAAGACGAACAAGAACAACTTTTTCTTTCTTTCCTTGTTCTTTTGCTTTTTCAGCAGTAAAGCAGATTTTTCCGCTTGCAGCACCAGGAGATGCAGGAAGTGCTTCGCCAATAACTTCTGCTTTTTTAACAGACTTATCGTCAAATGTTGGGTGCAAAAGGGCATCCAATTGTTTTGGGTCAAGCATCAAGAGTGCTTGTTTTTTGTCAAGCATGCCTTCATTTACAAGGTCAACAGCAATCTTGAGTGCAGCCTTTGCTGTACGCTTACCGTTTCTTGTTTGAAGCATATAGAGTTTGCCTTTTTCAATTGTAAACTCCATGTCTTGCATGTCTTTATAGTGGTGTTCAAGTTTGTTGCAGATTGCAACGAATTGAGCATAAACATCTGGGTTTTGCTTTTCAAGTTGAGCGATTGGTTGTGGAGTTCTGATTCCAGCAACAACATCTTCGCCTTGAGCGTTCATCAAATATTCACCATAAAGTTTGTTTTCACCAGTAGATGGATTTCTTGTGAAGGCAACACCGGTACCACTGTCATCGCCCATGTTTCCGAATACCATTGATTG
Organism: uncultured Lachnospiraceae bacterium; assembly: GCA_964592565.1. GTDB lineage: Bacteria > Bacillota > Clostridia > Christensenellales > UBA1242 > Caccovivens. The sequence goes on along the minus strand of CAZQFT010000035.1, from coordinate 6,775 downwards.
AACATTTACGGCTGTACCCCAACTGTATGGAATGTCATGCATTCTTCTGTAAACATTTGCTCTGTCATTATCCCAAGAACGGAAAACGGCTTTAACTGCTTCGATAAGTTGAACTTTAGGTTCTTGAGGGAAGTCAACTTTTTGAGATTCTTTATAAAGTTTCTTAAAGAGTGCAACGATTTCTTTCAAGTCATCTGCTGTAAGGTCTTTGTCGAACTTTACACCTTTCTTTTCTTTAATTTCGTCCAAAATTCTTTCATATTTAGACTTGTCTTGTTGCATAACAACATCGCTGAACATTTGGATGAAACGGCGATATGAGTCATATGCAAAACGAGGATTGTTTGTAAGTTTTGCAAGGCCTTCAACAACTTCATCATTAAGACCAAGGTTGAGGATTGTGTCCATCATACCAGGCATAGAAACTCTTGCACCAGAACGAACTGAAACAAGAAGTGGGTTTGTTGCATCACCAAATTTCTTGCCAGTGATTTTTTCGATTTGAGCAAGTTTTGTTTCGATTTGAGCCTTGATGTCGTCATTAATCATTTTGCCGTCATCATAATATTTTGTGCAGGCTTCTGTTGTGATTGTAAAACCTTGAGGAACTGGCAAACCAATCTTTGTCATTTCAGCAAGATTTGCACCTTTTCCGCCGAACATCGCTTTGTTTTTTCCATCGGCTTCTTTAAACAAGTAAACATATTTTTTCATAATTTCGCTAATCTCCTTTTGATTACCCTCCTATTATATCAAAACGTCTTACAATTTCAAAACAATTTAAGCAGATTACATAAAAAAACAGGCAATTTTTGCCCATTTTCTTTGCAATTCAGCCATAAAACTTAAAAAGTTTAACACTATTTCGTACTAAAATATCAATTTACAATTCCTTCAATATATTCAAGCAATTTTTCGCGGCCATAACCATTTTCGGACGAAAAACCTTGGACAAGTTCTTTTCTCACACCAAGTTCTTTGGCAATCGCCGCACAGGCTTGCGGAATTTTTGATTTTGCAAGTTTGTCAACCTTTGTCGCCAAAATCATGTATGGAATTTGATAAGAATTTAAAAAATCAAGCATCATTTTGTCAAGTTCGCTTGGCTTGTGACGACAATCAAGCAAGACAAAAACCGTTCTTAAATTTGGCGAGCCAAGAAGATATTTTTCCATAAGCCCCGCCCAGTTTGCAATGTGCTTTTGCCCTGTTTTTGCATATCCATACCCTGGCAAATCAACAATTCTGAAAAGGTCATTTACAACAAAATAGTTTATCATCTTTGTAAGCCCCGGGGTTGACGATGTCTTTGCCAAATTTTTTACGCCAACAAGACGATTGATGAGAGAACTTTTGCCGACATTACTTCTGCCGACAAACGCCACTTCCACCATATCATCTTTAAGAATGTTTTTTGCATCAACCGCTGATGTCAAATATTTTGCGCTTGTTATGTTCATATGTTCATTATATCACAAATCAAAAATTTTTCATAGTGTTTTTTAAACAAACATCAATTCTCCGCTTGCGCAAATAATTTTCTTATAAACGAAAAACCGCCAATTTCGGCGGTTTTATTTTTGCAGTTCAAGTTCGTCAATCTCTTTTTTAAGTTTTTTCATACATTCTTCTCTTGAAGAAAGGTAAAGTTTTACGAAGTTGTCTTTATTAACATAACTTTTAGGATTATCATCCAGCATATCAAAAAGTTTCATATCCTCATGAATTTGCTCGGAAGAAATCCTTTCAAGCGGCTTAACAGAATAAATTTGATAATAATCCTCTTTATCCATCAAAACATTTGCAGTAAAATCACAGACTTTCGTTTGTTGTCCACTTATTTCAATTTCAACCCAAGTATGCAAAATTTTTGCATCTTTTG
>CAZQFT010000035.1:0-4883 GCA_964592565.1 uncultured Lachnospiraceae bacterium | reverse complement strand
AAACCTGTAATCGAACCAGTAACGACAGAAACTTTCTCATCTTCATCAGGTTGAATTTTTTGACTAAGTTCAATCGAACGCCAATGACACTGCCCATATCTTTCTGTTGTAAGAATATGTGGATGTTCCTCTGCAAGTCCGCCAAAACACTCAGTAAGTCTTTTTGCAACAATCTTCTTGCCTTCAAATGTAATTTCAACTTTATTTCTGTCTTTCCATTCAATGTTTGAAACTTTCTTCTTGTGAACATACAACAATTTTTGCTTAAGATATTCCATTGCTTCATCTGGAGTGCTGTTGAGTGTGAAATTCGCGATAAACTGAATGACATTTTCCTTTGCCATATTTAATGGAATGATTCCCACAGAAATTGCAAACATAAAAACGCCTTTCAGACCTCTTTTTGTCAAAGACTTGTAAAACATTTTTTGTCTGAATGTTGTAATATCGTCTGGAATTTCAAAACGCAACTTTAATGGTAAAAGTGGATTTTGATAACGTTTAAAAACCCTCGTAAAATTTTTAAGGATACCTTTCATAAAAACCTCTCATAAAATTTGTTTGAATTACACTTTATAAAATTATATTATCACAAAATTCAACAATTGTAAATAGTCTTTTTCAAATTTGTCTATTGACAACTGCGGACAAGCGTGCTATAATTACTGCACTTAATGGAGTTTTATATGAAAATTGAAAATGGAACAATCATCGCTGTTACAAAAGACGACTTAAAAAATGGAATTCTTGAAATTCCACTTGGCGTAAAAAAAATTGGTGATGCGGCTTGCTTTGGTTTGGAAGAATTGAATTATGTTGACTTTCCAAGACCAAATACAGTAACAAAGATTGGAAAAGGCTCATTTGCGTCTTGTCCAAATTTGCACTTTATAAACATTCCAGAGGGTATGCAATCTATCGCTGGCGATGCTTTTGCTCAATGCATAAACCTAAAACAAGCCTACCTTCCAACAAGTCTTGAAGTCATTGATTTTAATGCTTTTACAAGATGCTATTCGCTCGAATCAATCAACTTGCAAAATGTTACTTTTATTGGAAAAGACGCCTTTAAAGATTGCGTTTCACTCAAAAAGGTTTATTGTGAAAAAATCACAATGGTTCAAGAAGGTTGTTTTGAAAACTGTGTAAACTTGGAAGAAGTTGACCTTACATCTCGCGTTCTGTATATTCGCGACAAGGCTTTCAGTAATTGTATGTCATTAAAAAAAGTATTTTTTGCCCCAATTAAAAGTGTTAAGAACTATACAAGAGGGTTGCAATCTATTGGTGCTTTTGCATTTGCAAACTGTCAAGCACTTGAAGAAATTGAGATTCCTGAGACAGTTTTAAACCTTGGTTTTAAGGCGTTTGATGGTTGCAAAAAGTTGAAAAAAGTCCACACCATTCTTGACAATGACAGATTAAAACAAGTCGGGCTAAGCAACGCTGAAATTGTCAAATAACATTAAATATTAAGCAAGAAAATTCTCTTGCTTTTTTATTTTTCGTTCTTTAAACATATCAAAAATTAAAAAAATGATTAAAAACTTATAATAAATCGCTAGACAAATTTATTCAAAATTTTCTATAATTGCTATTATGAAAAATTCAAACTTTTGGCAAGTTATAAAATTTACATTGTTTTCAATCTCAGCAGGCGTCATTCAAACAGTTTCATTTACAATCTTAAATGAATTTGTTTTCGTTTTCGAAAAAGGAAATGAATATGGCCTTTCTTATTTCATCGCACTCTTGCTCTCTGTGCTTTGGAACTTTACATTCAATCGAAAATACACCTTTAAGGCCGCGAACAATGTTCCCGTTGCAATGATGTTGGTACTCGCATATTATGCCGTATTTACCCCTCTTTCAATTTGGTGGGGAATCGCACTTACAAAACTTGGCTGGAATGAATATCTTGTCTTTGCATTTACAATGATAATAAATTTCGTAACAGAATTTTTGTATCAAAAATATGTTGTATTTAGAAACCCTGTAAATTCAGCGGTTTCAAACGACAATTTCGACAAAATTATGAAAGTACTTAAGACGAAATTATAATGTGGACATTGCTCCACAATTTTTTTTGAATAATTATAAAAATTTGGGGATGTCAAAGTTAAAAATTTTACTAAGTTTGTGAATTTAAAACAAAAAAATATCAAGTGCGCTACTTGATATCTTTTTCATCATCATAGCCACAATCTTGGCTTGCATAAAATTCTTTTGCTGTTTTTACTGTTACTTCATATGCTTGCTCTTGCATCTTTTTGCTTTGTTCGTGTTCGCTTTCCAAATTTTTGTCAGCATAAATTGGTTCGCATGCAGTAAAGAAGATTTTGTATTTATATTTTCCATTGCGTTTTTTCTTTCTTTTAAAGGTCATAACGAAAGGCAAAACTGGAACATCATTTTTTACCGCCATGGAAAACGCTCCGCGTTTAAATGGTCGGATTTCGCGATAGTATGGCCAAAGTGAACCTTCTGGATTGTAAAGCACAACCTTTCCTTTCTTCAAAAGATAGGAAATATCTTCGTTAAACTTTTTCATTCCTGCCACGCTTTCAACAGGAATTGGAATACCGCCCAAACTTCGGAGGAAAAATCCTATCATCGGTCTTCTTATGTTTTGGTCAAGCGTGGTAAAATAAATCTTCCTCCAAGTGTAAAGATTTGTTCCAATTGTGAGGTCATCAAACATATGCACATGGTTTACAGTTACAATATAGGGCTTTCCTTTAAGTTTTTTTATGTTCTCACCGCCATATACCTTAAGTCCATATTTAATTCTTGCAAATGGATTGAAAACAGCAATCGCAACCGCACGGAAAATCGCCGCCCAAATGCGAAAAAAAATATTGCGAGGTCTGTAGTTATATGTCGCATCAAATTGTATCTTTCGTTTTTGGTTTTTTCTTTCAAGGATGTGTCCATCCGGTGTATCGGGTCTTTCAATTCCGTCTTTATCAATCATTCTTCTGCCCTCTTAAATGTTACGAAATATATTTTAAAACTTTTAACTGTTTTTTGCAAGCAAAATCTTCACTTTTCTATGTTTATGCTCATATATATTCCTGTATTTAACTTAGGAGAATTTTATGGCAAATTACTTTGGAACAGACGGGATACGCGGAGAATACGGAAAAACACTAACGGCAGACCTTGCTTTCAAGGTAGGCAATGCTCTCACACAAATTAAAAACTGCCCAAAAGTTGTACTTGGTCACGACACAAGAGTTTCGGCGGATGTCTTAGCACTCTCGCTTTCCACAGGAATCATCCAAGGCGGAGGAAGCGTATTTAATGTCAAAACCATTCCCACTGCAGGAATTTCCTTTCTCACAGAAAGTGAAGGGTTTGATTTTGGAATTATCATAACCGCATCCCACAACCCAGCGACTTTTAATGGAATCAAAATTTTTGGCAAAGACGGGCAAAAACTTTCAGACACTGAGGAAGACTTTTTGGAAGAGTTCTTTTCAAACAACTACATAGCATGTAAAAGTGGAAGATATGTTCAAGCGGAAAATTTGAAAAATAAATATGTTCAGCATCTAAAAAACAGCATCAGCACAAGACTTGATGATATGAAAATATGCTTGGATGCAAGCAATGGTGCTGCATATAAAATTGCACCTTGCATCTTTGAAAGTTTAGGTGCGAAAGTGCACAAATTTGCATGCAAGCACTGTGGTGAAAAAATTAATGACAAATGCGGTTCGCTTTTTGTTGAAAACTTGGCGAAACAAGTCGCAAAAACAAACTCTCTTGTAGGTTTCGCTTTTGACGGTGATGCAGACAGAGTTGTTGCTGCCGACAAGAATGGAAACATTTTTGATGGCGACAAACTGCTTTACATTTTGGCAAAACAAATGAAAGAAGATGGACAGTTGTATGCAAACTCTGTCGTTGGAACAAGTCACACAAACAGCGGAATAATGTCATGTCTGAATCGAAACAAAATAAACCTTATTCGCACCGACATAGGTGACAAATATGTAATTGAAGCGATGCAAAAGATGAATCTTACCCTTGGCGGTGAACAATCTGGTCACATAATTATCAAAACTCACGCCCAAACAGGAGATGGAATCTTAACAGCCTTAAAAATTTGTGAGATTTTAAAAAGTAAAAACAAAACATTAGACGAGCTTTTTGATGCTTTTCTCACCCCACAAGTCAACATTAATGTCAAGGTCAAGGACAAAATCAAGGTTATGAACAACGAAAACCTAAACAATTTAATCAATAAAATTGCAACAGAGATTGCTCCTGCTGGAAGGGTAATGGTGCGTGCAAGTGGCACGGAAGAAAAAATCAGAATTATGGTCGAGTGCCCTAGTTGCACCGATGCAGAAAATTACGCCAACGAATTAAAATCTGTGATTGAAGAGATATAATAAATCTTTCTCAAAATTTCTATCAATGAAAAAAGACCTTATGCTTGGTCTTTTTCCATTTGTTCAGTAAGGATTTTCATAATTTTGTCAATCTTCTTACATTCTTTTTTATCCATATTTTGCTTGAGGTCATTTATAAGAACATAGTCTTCTTTGTTTTCATAGAAATCAAAGAATTTTTGTGTTGGGACTAAGAGATATTCTCTTCCGTCAGTCTGTGATCTTTCCTTTGTAACAAAACCCTTCTTGATAAGTTGCTTAACCTTGTATGTTGCATTAGGAGAAGAAATATCTAAGAAATGTGCAAACTGAGAGATTGTTGGTTTGTCCATAAGATAAATACATTCAAGACAAAAATATTCAGAAGATGTAAGAGCCTCTTCTTTATCTTGGATTCTTGCAAACATGTTTTTGTAAATTATTAAGCGAATTTTTTTCAAGAATTTATTTACCGACTTCTTTAATTTCATATCTTTTGCTCCC
>CAZQFT010000034.1:0-8120 GCA_964592565.1 uncultured Lachnospiraceae bacterium | reverse complement strand
TCTTTTGGAAACCACATCTTTGAAAATTGAAGAAAGTGCATTGACAGGTGAAAGTGTGCCTGTTGAGAAGGATGCGTCTGTTGTTTTGGGTGAAGATACTTTGCTTGGCGACAGAATCAATATGGCTTTTATGGGAAGCGTTGTAAGTTATGGCAGAGGAATGGGCGTTGTTGTGGCTTGTGGAATGGATACTGAAATGGGAAAAATTGCTTCCGCTCTTACTGAAATTGAAGAAACTGAAACACCTTTGACAAAAAGAATTAAATCAACAAGCATGGTTATTACTATTATTGTTGGAATTGTTTGCCTTGCTGTGTTTGTTGTTTGTCTTATTATGGGAGATTCGATTTTCTCTGCTTTTTCAATGGCAATTGCACTTGCAGTGTGTGCTATCCCAGAAGGATTGCCTGCTTGCAACACAATTGCGATGTCACTCGGTGTTAAGCGTATGAGTGAACAGCGTGCGATTGTTAAAAGTTTGCCTGCTGTTGAAACATTGGGAAGTACAGAAGTTATTTGCTCTGACAAAACAGGAACTCTTACACTCAACAAAATGACAGTTCAGAAAGTTTTTTATGTTGGAGAGCAACATGTACTCTTGAACGAGTTTAAACTTCCACAAGGTGCAGAGGTTTTAACTTTGGAAGAAGTCGAGAAAGAAGTCCATCTTGATATTAGAAACGACAGAAATTTCATCGAAATTTTGCGTTGTATGCTTTTGTGTAATGACACGAAAATTAAGTTGGAAGAAGATAAACTTGACACAATTGGCGACCCTACTGAGGTAGCGCTTGTGCATTATGGTTTTAAGTTTGGAATTTCAAAAGAAAAACTTGATGGAATGTATTTGCGTGAAAATGAAATTCCGTTTGACAGTGACAGAAAGTTGATGACAACATTCAACAATGTTGAAGGAAAACATGTCGTTTATACAAAGGGTGCTGTTGATAATATTTTGTCAAGATGTAACAGAATTTTGGATAATGGCAAAATCAGAAGAATTACTAATGCTGACAAGGATGCTATTTTGGCAAAGAATAGTGAGTTTGCTACTGATGCGCTCAGGAATTTGGCTTTTGCGTTTAAAACAGTAGATAAAGTTGGTCGTCCTACAAGCGAAAACACAGAATTTGACCTTTGTTTCTTGGGACTGGTTGGAATGATTGATCCGCCAAGAGAAGAGGTTAAAGATTCAATTAAAACTTGCAAGCAGGCTGGAATTACAACCATTATGATTACTGGCGATCACAGAGATACGGCATTTGCAATTGCTAAGGAATTGGGCATTTGCGATGATTCAAGCAAAGTGATTACGGGGAAGGAACTTGATGAAATTCCTGATGAAGAATTTTGTAGGTTGGTAAATAACTATCAAGTGTATGCTCGTGTAAGTCCAGAGCATAAAGTGAAGATTGTTAAAGCACTTAAAGCAAATGACAAGATTGTTGCAATGACAGGTGATGGAGTTAATGATGCTCCATCAATTAAGAGTGCTGATATTGGTGTTGGCATGGGAATAACTGGTACTGATGTTACAAAAGAGGCGGCGGACATTATTTTGACCGATGACAATTTCGCAACAATCGTTGGGGCGGTAAAAGAAGGTCGTCATACCTATAACACCATTTTGAAGATTTTGATGTTCTTGCTTGGAACATCAATTGCTGAACTTTTCAGTTTGGCGGTGATTTTGCTTGTGTTTAGAGATTCAAATTTCTTTACTCCTGTGCTTTTGTTGTGGGTGAATTTTGTTTCAGACACATTTGTTGGGCTGGCGCTAGGGTTTGAGAAGCCAGAAAAAGACATTATGAAACGAAAACCAATAAAAAACAATGGAAATCTGTTTAAAGGTAGTGTAGGACTAAATATTTTTGCATCAGCGAGTTTCGTTTCAACTGTTCTTATTGCACTTTATTGCGTTTCAAACTTTGCATTGGGGCTTACAAGTGCTGAAACTACGACAATTTGTTTTATATTCCTTTGCTTAAGCGAACTTTTCCACTCTTACAATTTGAAGAGCGAAACTCATTCTCTCTTCAGTAAAAATCCGTTTGATAATAAGATTTTAAACTGGAGTTTCTTAGCATCGGCATTTTTAATGGTTCTTATTGTGGTTATTCCAATTCCTGGACTTCAAGAAGTTATGGGGCTGACTTCAATTAACTGGTGGCAGTGGCTGGTTGCTGTTGGTTGTGCAATCCTGATTATTCCTTATTTTGAACTTGTAAAACATTTTATTAGAAGAAGACAAAGGAAACAAAATGAAAAAAAATAAAATTTTCGACTTAAGTGCAATTTCAATCATAGCATGCGACTGTTTGCAGGCAGTCGTTTCTATTTTCGTTGATTTGTTTTTCATATCAAAAATATTAAAAAATCCTGAAAGCACAATTCCTCAAAACATCATATCAATCGGTGTATTTTATTTGATATTGTATTCTATTTTGGCATTATGTTATGCTTTCTCTGGGCATATTCTGAAGAAAATAAATAAAAGCATTTTCGTTTCAATTGGTGCAGCGTTGTTGACGGTCGTTGTTTTGATGATTTACTTAATGGGAGATATGATTTATACACTTTCACCATTGATTGCGGTTGTTTATGGTTTCGCTTGGGCGTTTTTCTCATCCGGTTTTAACGGATTGACAGCCGAAACCATAAGCAGTAAACATCAAGTAAGATTTTTTGCTGTGAAAAAGATTATGTTTCAAGCAACTTATATAATCTTTCCAATTTCGTTAGGACTTATTATTGACAACATAAACTTCTCGTTCATGGCACTTATTATGCTTGCTCTTTGTGCATTGCTTATCATGTTTTCATTTTTCATTAAGCCGAAAAAGGTCTTTAAACAAACCTTCGATTTAAAAAGTTTTGGAAAACACTTATTGAAAAATTCGCAGGAAACAAAGCCTCTTTGGTTGGTTTATATTTCAACCTTTTTTAGAGGGGCTTCATATGACTGTTTTACAACTCTAATAACTATTTTTGTTATGCGTACTTTCAACTCAAATACAAGTCTTGGTATGATGCAATCAATCTTTACTGCAGTTTCGCTTGTGACAATGGCATTCTATTTAAAATATTATCGTAAACGCCGTGCAAAAGCGTTTATAATTCCTACTATTGTGCTTGTGTCATGTGCTATTGCTGGAATTTTGATTGCGACAAGTGAAATTACAATCATTTGCTTCTATGCAATATATTCAATTTTGAATGTTATTTTGATGTCAATTTCAGACTCTCGAAGAGCAGGAGTTGTAAGACAACTTTCGTTGCACTCCCATATTCTTGAAAGTAATGCTTATACAGAATTTTTCTTGGGTGCAGGAAGAGTTATGTCAACGCTTGCAGTTTTGTTCTCTGGGCTTTTTGACAGTCTGATTGGGCCAGACAGCAGTTTATTTTTAAGTATCGCTCTTGTGTTTGTTTGTGGAATGTATATCATGTATGGCGTAAGTTTATGTTGGCTTGAAAAGTCTTTGGTTAAGCAAGATGAAGACTTTAAAAAGGCACATATTCAAGAACAAATTGAGAAGGCGGAAGATTAGCGAAAAACTGCACTTTTGCTTGTTTTTGCCATTGGATTGCAAAAAGCCGCGCCTTAGCGTTTGTTTTTCGCAAATTCGCACCAAACGAAAATCGCACCTTGTTGGCGATTTTGTGCGACTCTATTGCTAAGAGTGATATTCTAAGTTGATAATGAAGAGAGATTTGAGTTTTGCGAACTCCATTTAACGCGGGCACGGCAAGAAATTGTTTAGCTGTTATTGCGTAGATTCTTCTCCAATACATATTTGAGATGTATACTTTTGTAAATAAAAACAAATTTTGTTTTAAAATGAAAAGCCTTAGGGCTTTTTTCTTTACAAATTTGGGAATTTATGCTAAAATGTGTGCGATTAGGGAGAAATAACATGATTTTGGATATTGAAAAAGAGAAGATTGCGACGCTTTCAAACGATTTTAATTTTATTAAGGAGTGTCTTTGACCCGATTGGGACGGAAAAGCAACTTGAAGAGTTGAAAAATGAACAACTTTCAGAGGGATTTTTTAATGATGCGAAGAGAGTTTCGAAGGTTGGCAGAGAAATCAAACTTTGTGAATACAAACTTGAAAAAATAAAAAAATTGGGAGAAGCAATTGACAACTGCAATGTCAGCATTGAACTTTTGGAAGAGGTTGACGACCAAGGAATTTATGAAGAATTAAAAACGACATTAGAAACGCTTGAGAAAGATGTTGAGGCGGCAAGGCTTGAGACCTTACTTTCTGGGAAATACGACAACTATAATGCAATCTTGACGCTTCATGCCGGTGCTGGTGGAACTGAGGCGCAAGATTGGGCGGATATGCTTTATCGAATGTACAGCATGTATGCAGAAAAAAACAACTTTAAAGTTAGGGTTTTGGATGTGCTTGATGGTGAAGAGGCTGGTCTTAAATCAATCACTTTCTTGGTTTCTGGTGAGTTTGCATATGGCTATTTGAAGGCGGAAAAAGGCGTTCACAGGCTTGTAAGAATTTCGCCTTTCGACTCTAATGCAAGACGACATACAAGTTTTGCAAGTCTTGAAGTTATGCCAGAAATTGAGGATGCTCCAGACATTGTTATTCGTCCAGAAGATTTGAAAGTGGACACATATCGCAGTTCTGGTGCGGGTGGGCAACATGTAAACAAAACCGAATCTGCAATCAGAATTACACATATTCCATCTGGGATTATTGTTGCGTGTCAGACTGAGCGTTCACAGATTCAAAATCGCGAAACGGCAATGAAAATGCTTTATTCAAAACTTGTTGAAAAACAAGAGTTGGAAGAAATGGAAAAACTTGCATCAATTCGTGGGGATGTAAAGAAAATTGAGTGGGGCAGTCAGATTCGTTCTTATGTATTCTGTCCATACACAATGGTTAAAGACCACCGCACAAACTTTGAAACAAGCGATGTGCAAGCCGTTATGAATGGTGAAATTCAGGGTTTTATTAATGAATATCTTAAAAGGACAAGTGTGAAAGGTTGATGAACTATCAGCAAATTGCAGCAGAAAAATTTGAGGCTTTAAAGCACAAAAAAGATGTGCTTATTCTTTCTGTCGAATCTTCTTGTGATGAAACTGCAATTGCACTTGTAAGAAATGGCAGAGAAGTTGTTGCAAACATTGTTTCAACACAAATTGAAATCCACAAACAGTTTGGTGGGGTTGTGCCAGAAGTTGCTTCACGCAATCACATCAAAAACATATCCTCAGTTTTGGATGAGGCACTTATTCAGTCCGGAATGACCCTGCAAGATATTGATGCTGTTGCAGTGACCTATGGTGCTGGGCTTATGGGGGCACTTTTGGTTGGTGTTAATTTTGCAAAAACGCTTGCATATGCTTTGAAACTGCCACTTATTGCTGTTAGTCATGTTCATGGACATATCGGTGCGAATTACATTTCGCACAAAAACCTTGAACCGCCATTTTTGTGTCTTATGGTTAGTGGGGGACATACGGCGATTGTTGATGTACAAGATTATTGCAAATTCAAACTTGTCGGAACAACAGTTGATGATTCTGTTGGCGAGTGTTTTGATAAAGTTGCACGAGTTTTGGGGCTTCCATACCCTGGTGGGCCAAATATTGACAGGTTGGCAAAACTTGGGCAAAATAATGTGAAATTCAACTATAAACCACCACTTAGGGATGGGTATAACTTCTCGTTTAGTGGCTTGAAAACTGCAGTGGTGAATTTTGTTCATAACAAAGAACAAAAAGAAGTGTCTTTTTCGAAAGAAGATGTTGCTTGCTCGTTTCAAGAACTTGCAACGGATGAACTTGTTTCAAAAACGATTAAAGCATGTAAGGTTTTTGATAAACAAAAATTGGTAATTGCAGGCGGGGTTGGGGCAAACTCGAGATTACGTGATAAATTAACTTCTCAATGCAGTGAAAATGGCGTGAGAGTTTTTATGCCAGACCTTAAGTATTGTACGGACAATGCTGCAATGATTGGTTCGATTGCGTATTATTATGTTCTTGCGGGGATTGGGCTTGCTGATTTGACGCTTACTGCAAGACCAGTTGTGGGAATTTAGGACAAAATGGAAAAATTGTTAAACTTTTTGAAAAAAATTAAATGGTATGAATATTTGTTTTTGGCAGTTTGCTATGCGACAGTTATTACAATTGGCGCGATTTTTCAGTCTACTTGGTTAGTCGTGCTGAACACGCTTTTAGGCATTTTGTATGTTTTCTTTATCGCAAAGGGATTTGTTATTGCAAACATCTTTGGTATTGTGCAGGTTTGTTTGTATAGCGTAATTTCTTTTACTAACCAATTTTATGGCGAAGTTGCACTGTGCGGTGTGAATTTCATTATTTGTACAATAACTTTAATTTCTTGGTTTAAAAACAGAGATAATGACAAATCGAATGTTAAAGTTGCTAAAAATTTTGGTTGGAAACAGTGGGTTTTGCTTGCAGGTTTGTCTTGTGCGTTTTTTGTTGTATTTTTCTTTATTCTTAGGGCATTTAACACTGCAAACCTAATCATTAGCACGCTTTCTGTAACTAGCAATTTTGCAGCAGGATATTTGACAATCAACAGGTCAGAACTTAGTTTTATTTTTTACATAGTAAGCAACATCATGTGCGTTGTTTTGTGGCTTACAATTGTGCTTCAAGGTGGATTGCAATATTTGCCAACATTGATTAATTATGTGATTTTCATCTTTATAAATATAATCGGCGTGATTAACTGGGTTAAACTGAAAAAACAACAAAACAAAAATTTGGAAAGTGAGGAGTAAGTATGGAACTTTTAGCACCTGCAGGTAATTTTGAAAAATTCTTATCAGCAATGCATTTTGGGGCGGACGCTGTCTATCTTGCTGGCGGTCGTTTTGGTTTGCGTGCCTTTGCTGGAAATTTTACGCAAGAAGAAATGAAAAAAGCGGTTGAAATTGCCCATGAAAAAGGCAAAAAAGTTTATGTGACGCTTAATATCATCGCTCGTGACAGCGATTTTGCTGGGCTTAAGGAATATCTTGACTTTTTGCAAGAAATTAAGGTTGATGCTGTTATTGTTGCGGATGTCGGAGTGTTGATGTTTATCAGAAAAAATGCTCCACAAATGGAAGTTCATGTCAGCACACAAGCAAACATCATCAATTCTTATTCTGCAAATCTAATGGTTGAACTTGGGGCAAAAAGACTTGTTTTGGCACGCGAATTGACATTGGAACAAATTAAAGAAATTCGCAAGAATTTGCCTAAGGAAATAGAAATCGAGGTTTTTGTTCATGGGGCAATGTGCATGGCTTACTCTGGAAGATGTCTTCTTTCAAACTACTTGACTGGAAGGGATTCAAATAAGGGTGAGTGTGTGCAGGCTTGCAGATGGAAATACATGGTCAGAGAAGTTAGTCGTGAGGACGAACTTGAAGTTCAGGAGGACGAAAAGGGAAGTTATATTTTCAACTCTAAGGACCTGAACATGTTGGAATATTTGCAAGAACTTAAAGATGCTGGGGTTGACAGCATCAAGATTGAAGGGCGTATGAAGTCGGCATATTATGTTGCGACAGTTGTCAATGCTTATCGAATGGCGCTTGATAATCTTCCAAATCCGCCAAGTGATGTTTTAAAAGCAGAACTTTGCAAGGCAAGTCACAGGCGTTATACCACGGGATTTTATTTCAAAGACGAGCATAAGAATTATTCAGAGGATTCTATGCCTGTGCAAGAAAGTGAGTTTGTTGCCATTGTGTCAAAAGATGCAAAGAATGGAATGGTTGAACTTGAAATGAGAAACAAATTTTCTGTTGGCGAAGAACTTGAGGTTTTAAGCCCAAATGCCGAAACATTCAACAAGAAATTGAAGATTGAGAAAATTGTCAATTCTGCAGGCGAGAGTGTTGAATCGGCAAAAGTTGTTCAAGAAAAGGTTGTTGTTCCTTGTAAGTTTGCACTCTGTGCTGGAGATATTTTGAGAAGATAATTATTTAAAAATTTTTAACAATTATTTGACAGGTTTGCGATAATTTGATAATATATATAATATATTGGATGTGTTGTTGTGGGAGTTATGTCTCATGATGCAAGAACAATGTATGAAAAGTGGTGGTAAAAAG
>CAZQFT010000033.1:0-8375 GCA_964592565.1 uncultured Lachnospiraceae bacterium | reverse complement strand
TTACAACCCAAGGTTAAAACTGAAATTTTCATATTAGTTTCCGCTTAAGATTGAAACAAGGCTCATCATAGCAACAGAAGCGGTTTCACATCTGTAAATTCTTCTGCCCAAACTGATTGATGTCGCACCTGATTCAACAAATTTCTCCTTTTCTTTCTGAGAGAAACCACCCTCTGAACCAACAATAATTGCAATGTTTTGGCACTTGTCGATGCTTTCTATTTTTTCACCTTTGTCTGTTCTTTCGTTTGCGAAAAGCACCATGTCAAAATCTTTGAAAGATGCAATAACATCATCAACTTTCACAGGCTCGCAAATCTCTGGCATGATTGTTCTTTCACATTGCTTGCAGGCATTAAGAGCAATCAATTCAAGTCTGTCCATTTTGTTTTCTGTCCATTTTGCAATTGTAAATTCACTGATGAATGGAACAATTTTTGACACACCAATTTCTGTCGCCTTTTGAACGATAAATTCAAATTTTTGACCTTTTGTCAATGCTTGAAAAATTACGATGTTTTTCTTGGGATTTCCAACGCAAAGATTTTTTCCATTAATTTTGCAGATTGCATGCCCTTTTTCAAATTTTTCAATTTGGCAAATATATTCATATTCATCATCAAGGCTGAGCAAAACTTCATCGCCAACATTCATTCTTAAAACATTCTTCATGTGGTTGTATTCGTCACCTTCAACCATAACAATGCCGTTTTTCTCAACGCCAAAAAATCTTCTCATAAAAATCTCCTTCTTCAACTTGATTTTACACCACTTACAAGAAAAAAATCAACAAATTTCAAAACAAATTCATTTTTTTTAAGAGTTTTTGCTTTTTCCGCAGTCAAAAAATTTGCTTCAACAAAAAAAGAAGGGTTAAATTCCCTTCATTTTGTTTTTAAATTCCTTAGATTTTGAGAAATCATTTTCATTAAAGCAACCTTCAAGTTGTTTTAAAAGGTCTTTCGCCTTTCGGCTCATATTCTTAGGTGGTTCACTCTTGATTGTAACAAGCAAATCGCCATAACTTTCACGATTCAAAGCCTTGATACCTTTGTTCTTCAAACGCATAACAGTTCCACTTTGCGTGCCTTCCTTGATTTCCAATGTCTGTTTGCCTTTTGTAAGCGGAATTTCAACTTTTCCACCAAGCAAGCAAGTTGTAAATGGAACATAAAGGTCAAACGCCAAATCAAACCCATCACGCTTGAAAATTGGATGTTGTGCAACAGAAATTTTCACATTCAAATCTCCGCTTATCCCTTGTCCCATAGGTGCATTTCCTTCGCCCTTTATACGCATTGTTTGTCCATCATCAATTCCAGCAGGAACTTTCACACGAACTTGCGACTGAACTTTCTTTGCACCTTTTCCATTACATTCTTCACACTTTTCTTTAATGAGTTTTCCTGTGCCACCACAGCGTGGACAAGCACCTTCACGAATTGTTGTTCCAAACATTGTGTTTTGTTGAATCCTTACGCGCCCCATGCCTTTACAGTCTGGACAGGTCGAAAATTCTCGACCATTTTTTGCACCAGTGCCACTGCACTTAGAGCATGTTTCTACACGATTGAACGAAACGATTTTTTCTGTTCCAAAAACCGCCTCTTCAAAGGTCAATTTCATGGCAATGTTGATGTCATCTCCGCGTTCTTGAACACGGCTTGACCTTCCGCCACCGCCAAAACCAAACAAATCTGAAAAGATGTCTGAAAATCCGCCAAAACCTTGACCACCGCTAAAGAAATCACCAAAACCACCTTCTCCGCCACCACCAAATTGTGGACCATCTGCTGAGCCATATTGGTCATAGTTTGCACGCTTTTTATCATCGCCCAAAACTTCATAGGCTTCATTGATTTCCTTAAACTTATCAGCGGCTTCTGGCGTTTTGTTTAAGTCGGGATGATATTTTTTTGCCAAGCGGCGATATGCCGACTTAATTTCGTCCGCATCCGCACTTTTGCTTACCCCCAAAATCTCATAATAATCTTTGTTTGCCATTTGGAATTTTATCCTTTTTAATTTACTTTATATTTTATTGCATCTGCACCAAAATTCTTGATACAAATTCTTTCGAAATCACTTTTATTTATTGGAAAATCAGAATGTGAGCCAACACAATCAATCAAGATGTATGGCTTGATGTTGTGGTCAAAAAGTTGAAATGCAACTGCCAAAACACATGCATCATAGTCAGTTCCGCAAAGATAAACTTCATCCTCTTGATGAAACCACTTACTAAACTGCTCGTCAGAAATCGCATAAGAGTTTTTCTCAATTACAATATCTGCTCGTTTCTCAATGTCAGAAACAAGAGCCTGTTCTTCTTCATTTTTAAGTTTAGACCAACTAAGCCATTTCTCATATTGGCTGTTTGAAAAGTTTTCAAACTTTGTTGCAAGCACAACATCAAATTTGCCATTATCTATCAGATTTGAGATTCTTTTTGTCAAAAATCCGTTGTTTTTGTTGATAAATCCCTTTTGCATATCAATAATCAAAAGTTTTTTCATTGCATTTCCTTTCTGTTTTTCTCACACTCTCTTCCGCGTTTAAAAGTGTGTCTAAAATCTAACTTAATCCGCCTTTGCTTAGCATCACACGCTTAGCAATAGAGTTGCGACAAATCGCCAACGAAGCTTTTTTTAAATTGCGAAGTGCGATTTCGTTTGGTCGCAAATTGAGTAAACAAACGTTACTGCGATGCTTTTCGGGTTTACCCGAAAACGAGCCAAAGTGCAGTTTACTCAATTGTTACTTCTGGGTCGCCGTCATCTTTTTTGTCTGAAGAGCCAGCGTTTGCACCATCAGCGCCATTTGGATTTGCATTTTGATACATCTTTGTAAACACTTCGTTTGAAACCTTTGTAAGTTCGTCAAGTCCAGATTTAAGCACTTCAACATCTTCACTTTCAAAGTCTTTCTTTGCTTTTTCGATTGCTTCTTCAAGTTTTTTCTTGTCTTCTTCTGAAAGTTTATCGCCGTTTTCTTTAAGCATTTTTTCAAGAGTGTAAACCATGTTGTCTGCTTGGTTCTTTGTTTCAACAAATTCTTTACGCTTCTTGTCTTCTTCAGCATGTGCTTCTGCTTCTTTGATTGCCTTGTCAATGTCGGCTTCGCTGAGGTTTGAAGATGCTGTAATCGTAATGTTTTGTTCTTTGTTTGTTCCAAGGTCTTTTGCTGAAACCTTAACAATTCCATTTGCGTCAATATCAAATGTTACTTCGATTTGAGGAACACCGCGTGGTGCTGGTGGAATGTCTGAAAGTTGGAATCTTCCAAGAGTTTTGTTTTGTGCAGCAAATTCTCTTTCGCCTTGCAAAACATGAATATCTACACCTGGTTGATTGTCAGCAGCAGTTGAGAAGATTTGAGATTTCTTTGTAGGGATTGTTGTGTTTCTTTCAATAAGTTTTGTAAACACTGCGCCCAAAGTGTCAATTCCGAGTGAAAGTGGAGTTACATCCAAAAGAAGAACATCTTTTACATCGCCTGCCAAAACACCCGCTTGAATTGCAGCACCAACTGCAACACATTCGTCTGGGTTGATGCCCTTAAATGGTTCTTTGCCTGTGTAAGCCTTTACTGCTTCAACAACAGCAGGAATTCTTGTTGAACCACCCACAAGAACAACTTTGTCTATTTGAGTTGTTGTAAGTTTTGCATCAGCAAGTGCTTTCCCGCAGCAAGCAGTTGTTTCTTTTACTAAATCTTCAGTAAGTGCGTCAAATTTTGCACGAGAAATTTCAACTTCCAAGTGTTTTGGACCATTTGCGTCTGCTGTAATGAATGGCAATGAAACTGTTGTCATAGGGGTTGCAGAGAGGTCAATTTTTGCCTTTTCAGCAGCCTCTTTAAGTCTTTGCATAGCAAGTTTGTCTTGTGACAAATCCATTCCGCCGTTTGATTTTTTGAATTCTTCAACCAAGAAGTCAATAATGCGATTATCGAAGTCGTCTCCGCCAAGACGAGTATTTCCGTTTGTTGACAAAACTTCAAACACATTGTCGCCAACTTCAAGAATTGAAACATCGAATGTCCCACCACCAAGGTCGTAGATCAAAATCTTTTGGTTTTTGTTTTCGCCCTTGTCAAGGCCGTAAGCAAGTGCAGCAGCAGTTGGTTCGTTGATAATTCTAAGAACTTCAAGTCCAGCAATTTTTCCTGCGTCTTTTGTTGCTTGGCGTTGGCTGTCATTGAAATATGCAGGAACTGTGATTACTGCTTGAGTAACCTTTTCGCCCAAATAACTTTCAGCATCAGCCTTAAGTTTTGACAAAATCATAGCAGAAATTTCTTGTGGAGTATATTCCTTTCCTGCAAGTTTTGCCTTATAATTTGTCCCCATTTCTCTTTTGATTGAAATGATTGTGTTGTCGTGGTTTACGATTGCTTGACGCTTTGCAACTTTACCAACAAGTCTTTCTCCGTCCTTTGTGTAAGCCACAACTGAAGGTGTTGTTCTGTCGCCTTCAGCGTTTGCGATAACAGTTGGTTTTCCGCCTTCCATAACTGCAACGCATGAATTTGTTGTTCCTAAGTCAATTCCGATAATTTTGCTCATTTTTTTATTCTCCCTTTTAATATTTATGTTTAAGTTGTTTTTTTCTTATGTAGTTTTGTGTCGTAATCTTATGTATTTTGTTTTTCTTTTGTAGCATTGTTTTTATTTATTTGTTGTTTTGTTTAACTCTAATAATTTATTGGAGTATCAATCAATTTAGTCAAGTTTATTTACGATAACTTTTGCGTATCTGATAACCTTTCCGTTGAGTGTCCAGCCTGCTTGATATTCTTCCAAAATAACCTCGTTTTCTTTGCTTTCGTCATGCATAACCGCAATAACTTCATGCAAGTTGTGGTCAAATTTTTGTCCGATTGAAGCAACCTTTTCAACTTTCAATGATGCAAGTGCGTTGACAATTTTATCCTCAATCATATTAACACCTGACAAAACCTTGTCGTCTGTGATGCTTTTCTTTGCTTCTTTAAATGTGTCAAGGCAAGGCAAAAACACTGAAATCACACTCTTTCTGCCTTCTTCGCGTTGATAGTCAAGTTGTTCTGCAACGCGTTTGCGATAATTGTCAAAGTCCGCTTGCAAGCGTTGTGCCATTGCAAGATATTCGCCTGCCAATTCATTTCCGTGGCATCCGCAATCGCAGTCATCATCGCAGCAACAATCGTCATCGTGACAATGGCACTCATGTCCTTCATCGTGGCAGTGACATTTATGCTCGTGTGAATGTCCGTGACAACTATCCTCTTCATGACATGTGCATGAATCGCCACATTCGCAATTGTCACCACAAGTACATTCTTTACCTTCCGCGCAACCACAGTTTTGCTCTTGACAATCGCATTTTTCTTCTTCTAAGTTAAACTCTTCCAAATCTTCTTTCTTTTTCATTTATTCCCCCTTTCTGTTGAGTTCATCTACCACTACTTTAAGTGCTGACGCAATACCCATGTAATCCATTTTTTGAGGGCCAAACACACCGATTGAGGCAAGTTTGTTTCCTCCGATGATGATTGGAGCACGCACCACCGAACACTTATCTGCATTGTCGTCCGCAATGTCAGCCGAAATGCCTTCCATGTCACTGTCAAGCACTTCAATAAGTTGCTCTTGGTCATTAAGTGTTTTCAGCACCTTTTTGGCTTCCTCTGGTCGGTCAACCATTTCAACAACACCCTCGGCTTGAACATTCAAAAGTTTTTGTTTGTTAAGTTTTGAAAGTCCAACGATTATGTTGTCTACAACACCTTGGAACGCCTCAATTTCGCCTCTCATACCCTTTTTGAATTGGTCAATATTTTCAATCATGAAACCCATTGTTTCGCCCTTGAAATATTTTGTAAGGTAATTTGATGCGTCCTCGCAGTTTTGAGCAGTTGCAGCCACATCCATTGTGTTTGTGATGTAACCATAGTTTGTTCCAATCAAAGTCATGCATTTGTCGCCAAGCAGTGGAATGATTTTAAACTCTTGTAAAATCAAATTTTCAATGCCATTGACAAGCACTACGGTTGGATAGTTTGTTGCCTTGCTGACAATTTTGGCAATTCCCGCAACAATATCAGACAAACTTTGGGTTCTGTTCTCGATTAATGCTCTCACATCTTCAAGTTCAGAGTTTGTTGCCTTGATGTTTTTAAGCAGATTTTCCACATAAAAACGATAGCCCTGTGCAGTTGGCACTCTTCCGCCAGAAGTATGAAGTTGTTTCAAAAATCCCATGGCTTCAAGTGCATTAAGTTCTTGCCTAAGTGTTGCAGTTGAGCAATCAAGTGATGTGCTGTCCTTAACCGAACTGCTTGTAATCGGCGCGCTGTCCTTGATAAACTCTTCAACAGCAATGTTCAAAATTTTGATTTTTCTTTCGGAAAGTTCCATTTTAAAACCTTTTGTTTTTACTTTGCTAGCACTCTTATATGCAGTTTCAAAAAAAAAGTCAACAAAAATTGTCAACTTTTTTATAAATTTTTATGAAACCTCTACATCGCCCTAATTTAGGAACTTTCATCATTTAAGAAATTTCAAACTGCAAGAGAAATCTTTTGTTTTTTCTCTTTTGATTGTTAGATTTTTACTTCTTTTCTTCTGCCGCCGAAACTTCTTTTTCTTCAACAACTTCTTTCTTTACAGGTTCTTCTGCTGTGAGTTGTTTGCTGTCTTCTTCCTTATTTATTGCTGCTTTCTTAGCTAAATTTTTTGCCTCAATCTTTTTGACTATCCAATCAATAAGATACACACACGCGTTGACGCCAAACACAGCAACGACAACCACAAAAGGCATAAGCCATGCTGGGATGAATGGGAAAGTTGTTCCTGTAACGAAGAACCAGTCATAGTGATGTTCTGCACTTGAATATATTGATGTACCAAAGAATGCCCACGCAACGATAAGAGTTATTCCAACAAAAACCTTCCAGATGTTTTTGAAATCAAGATTTGTTTGTTTTGTCCCAACTGTCAAACATCCCCAAGCAAACAAAACACCATGATAAGCGAATGTTTCGATAACTTTATAACACCAAGGCATAACCCCACCCAGTGCTGAGCCCGGATAAACCATATACATCATTGAAGACACGATTGAAAGTGATGCGATTGTATCTTTAATGCATTCAAACTTTTTGTTAAATTGTGCAAAAGGCACAAAGATTGCCATCAGAGTGCAAATATGGAATGGAAGTTTGTCAACAAATGCACCCATATCGCCTAAAAATGCCATAACAAACAAGTTAAAAATGTAAATTCCAGGTACGCACCAAGCCAAAACCTTAACGTAAGTCTGCCTTGTTTTTTCAGTCGCTTTTTTGTTGAGAAGTACAAGTGTAAGAACCACACCCCCCCCAATCAAAAACAGGTACAAAAAGTGCCACACTGAAAACAATTCAATTTCAACACTTCCACTTTTTGTCCCAAATAAATTTAACAAAAATTCTCTCATTTTTTATCCTCCGCTTTTTGTTTTTTGAAAACTTGATACCACCGCTCTTCTTTCTTTAGTGCGAATTGTTCGTAGATTGCCGTTATTACAAACACCAGAATCACCGCAAATAACCCCATTAAATATGGACTTAGCCACGGCATCTGTGGAAATGGATTTTCAAGCATATACATCGAATTGCATGGGTCAAGTTTAAACAAAGAGTAAAGCCCATTTATTATCATTCCATCAATAAGGAAAATTATCAATCCTACAATTCCACTCACAACATTGAACACTCGAATTTTTACATAACCGCCAACAAGCAAATAAGTGCATCCAAAAATCATAGTCGAATGACTTAGAAGCCCTTTTAAAATTTCCCAATCTGCTAAGTTTGGATTGTTTGCAAAATTTTCATTCAAAACAATCCCAATAATTCCGCAAATCACGCCAGCATAAAATGTAAACTCTGCAAGCATCTTGTAAGCGACATTGTTTTCTCTTTTCTTCAAGATTGAAACAATAAGAAGCATCCACATCACAACATTGCATGGATAAATCGGAAGCAACATTGGCTCTTGTGCAATCGCCTCTCCTGTTGAAAAGAAGTCCACCCAAAGACTGCTGAAATGCAACACGACCGTTGAAATTGCAGCAACAATAAGAACTGCCCTTTTCCCTTTCTCATTTTTAATTGTAAAGTAAAAAAGAACCAGCAATCCTATTGTAATTGCAAAAGATACAACCATGTAAACGATGTGCGCAGTCCCAAACATATTTAATATATATCATATTTCGACAAATTTCGTCAAATAAAAACATTATTTTACAAATTTTTGTTAAAACTTTTTAAGCAAATTGTATTATCTTGGCAAAAAAACATCAAATATCTATCCCAATTATTATAATTTATGTCAAAATTTCCCACATGTG
>CAZQFT010000032.1:4539-8716 GCA_964592565.1 uncultured Lachnospiraceae bacterium | reverse complement strand
AATGAAGAATATCAAATCCTCGATTTATCAAGAATCCCAGATGACATTCAGCAAAACATAATCTCTGCTTCAAAACAAAAATCAAGCATTGACAAAAAACTTGAGAAAAAGACAAGAAATTTATAATTCCTGTAAAAAAAATAAAAGGCCAAACACCTTTTATTTTTTCTTCTTTTTGTTTTTCTTTGCATTTCTTCTGTCAAGTTCAATTTGTCTAACTTCCAACATCTTTTCTCTGACAACCTCGTTTGCCTTGTTTAAGGTTTCTTCATCAAGTTTCACCCCATAAAAATCGCTAAGTTCAAAAGGTTTGCCAATATAATATTTACTTCTTCTGAAAAGTTTATGCTCATCAACCCAAATTGGAACAATCGGAGTTTTCGTCTTAATGGCAATCATTGCCATTCCACTTTTAAGTTCTCCAAGCACAACATCTTTTTCATGATGTCTTGTTCCTTCAGGGAAAATGAAAAGTTTTTTATCCTCTTTAAGCGCCTTCATGCAGTTTTTGATTGCATTGATATCATTGCCTTCTCTATCAACAGAAATTCCACCCAATGCACGCATAATCGCGCCGAAAAGCTTATTTTTAAACATTTGCTTTTTTGCCAAAATCTTAAGTCTTTTAGAGGTATTGAGATAATACATCGTAATATCCCAATTCGAGCGATGATTACACGCCAAAATCGCTTTGCCCTTTGGCAAATTTTTTCTACCTTTAATTGTCGTTGGGTGTAAAATATTCAACGGAATAAAACACAAAATCCTTGCCAACCATAACAACATAGTTAAATCTCCTTTTTTGCGTTAATAATATAGCACTTTACTTCAAAGCAAGTCAACTTTTTCAGACCCTATATCATGTTTTTCGCACAAGAATACGCTGTGGCCCAAGCAATTTGCAAATTGTATCCCCCAGTAAGTGCATCAACATCCAAAACCTCGCCAACAAAATACAACCCTTCCTGCTTTTTGCTTTCAAATGTTTTTGGATTAATTTCTGACAGATTCACACCGCCGCTGGTAATAATTCCTGCATCCAAATCATATAATCCACCAAACTTAAGTGGAAAATTTTTCAGAAATTTGACAAGTTTCAAGCGTTCCTCTTTTGTAACAGAATTATTTTTCTTATTTTCATCAAGTCCAGCAACCTTTCCAAAAATCTCCGCAACAGCCTTTGGCAATAGGCCTTTTAAAACATTTTTCAAATCTTTGTTTTTGTTTTCATCAAAATCTCGCAAAAGTCTTGCATCCAGTTGTGGCTCTGTTAAAGCAGGTTTAAAATCGATTGATATTTCAACATTTTTTGCACGATTTACATAACTGGAAGCGGTCAAAACAATCGGTCCAGTAATTCCACAATCTGTAAACATCATCTCGCCAAAATACCCCAACTTTTTGCCGTCCGCAACAACATTCAACTGTACATTCTTAAGCGAAACACCCTGCAATAGCCCTACAAACGCATCTTTCACTTTAATCGGACACAACGCTGGAACAATTGGCACAATCTCATGTCCAAAGTTCTTTGCCAATCTATAGCCTGCCCCATCACTTCCTGTGCCTTTATATGTTTTTCCGCCCGTTGCAACAATCACTTTATCAAATTCAAATTTACCTTTGCTGGAAAAGAGAACAAACCTGCCACCATTCTCAATCAGGTCTTCAATTTCGCAGTTCAGTTCAAACTTAACATCCTTGCAATGCACTTGCAAAGCCTTAATCACATCACTTGATTTGTCGCTTTCAGGGAAAACACGATTGCCTCGCTCAACCTTCGTCTTTAAGCCCAAACTTTCAAAATAATCCACCGAATCAAAACTTGAAAAGTTGTAGATTGCAGTTCTAAGAAATTTATCACCTCTAACAACATTTTTCAAAAACTCATCTGGACTGCAAAGATTGGTCAAATTACAGCGTCCTTTTCCAGTAATAAACAACTTTTTCCCAACTTTTTCATTTTTGTCAAAAACGACAACTTCATGCCCAGATTTAGCCAAAAGCCCAGCAACAAAAAGCCCAGAAGCACCAGCACCAACAACACCTATTCTCATTTTGCATCCTTAAAGAAATCAATTTCTTCTTTTGTCATCGGCTTTGTTTTTCCGCGATAAAGTCCGCCTAAAGAAACCTGTCCAATACGAACACGTTTTAAAAGTTTAATTGATTTTCCAATCGCATCAAACATGCGTCTAACTTGGTGATTTTGCCCCTCGTCAATCACAACCGACAATTTCGTAAATTTTCCGTCAAAACCTAAAAACTTAACCCTTGCTTCTGGCATGCGCACACCGTTCTCAACAACCCCCTTGCGCAAAACAGCCAACTCACTCTCCTTAATTTCTCCCTCAACCGTCACCTGATATTCTTTCTCAAAATGAAATCTTGGATGAGTAACCAAATTTGCGAAATCTCCATCATTCGTCAAAAAAATCAGTCCTTCTGTGTCATAGTCCAAACGGCCAACATTAAAAAGTCGGACATCACTCTCAACCAAATCAAAAATTGTTTTTCTGCCGCGTTCATCATTTGCAGTGCAAGCATAGCCCTTTGGCTTGTTCATTTTCAAATAAACATATTCCTTTGCAAATTTCATTTCTTTGCCATCAACGCAGACAACATCTCTTTTCTCATCAACAGAAAATCCTAAACTGTCAACAGCCTTTCCATTCACAGTAACTCGTCCTGCTGTGATATATTCCTCACATTTTCTTCTTGAAGCCAAGCCACACCCAGCCAAAAATTTGTTTAATCTCATCATAAATAAATCCCTCTTTCAAACTTCAAAAGAGAGATTTTTGTTTGTTACCAGTTCTTGAAAAAATCATGCATCCTTTGAAGAATAGTTCTTGGTTTTACCTCTTCTATTGTATAGATTTTTTCAGAAAATAGCAAGTCATTATTCAAAAATATTTCAATCTTTCCAATTTCGGCGTCCTTTTCAAGCGGAGCATCCACCGAAGTCGGATATGTATAAACATATTTAATCGCTTCAAACTCACTTTTTGTTAGCGGATAAAGAAATTTCCCCTTTGTACCAATCTGCACTTCTCTATCTTTTCCGTCAACCACACTTATTTCTTTCTCATAATCGTAATTTTCGGTCAAATCATAAAGTTTGTAAGTATCCGAACATTCTTTCAAAAGTTCTGCACTTTCTTGAAACATAGGCCCACAATTAAGCACAACACAAACAAGCCTCATTCCACCCTTCTCAACCGCTGACACCAAACACCTTCCAGCATCATCAGTAAATCCAGTTTTCACACCAATGCACCCTTCCAAAGTTGAAAGCAATTTGTTTTTGTTTTTCAGATAACGATTTTCTTCTGCACCATTAGTAATTTTTATGTTTTTTGTGGCGACAATTTCTCTAAAGGTTTCATTTTCAAGTGCATAAGCCGTAATTTTTGCCAAATCATATGCCGTTGTATAATGACCATCAGCATCAAGCCCATGGGTATTTGCAAAATGTGAGTTAACTGCCCCAATTTTCTTGCAAAGTTCGTTCATTTTGGTCACAAATTCACTTGTTGAGCCTGCTACATGTTCAGCAATTGCCACCGAAGCATCGTTTCCAGAAATCAGCATCAAAGCATAAAGTAAATCACGCGTCGAATAAACATCACCTTTTCGCAAATAAAGTGATGTTCCAGGCACACCAACAGCTTTTGATGAAATTTCAAACTTTTCATCCAAGTCGTTACAGTTTTCAATTGCTGTAATTGCTGTCATAATCTTTGTTGTACTTGCCATTGGCATTTTTTGATTTTGGTTCTGTGCAAACAATACCCTGCCTGTTGCTGCTTCAATTACAACCGCACCGCGTGCCGAACTAGACATTGCATTTGCACTCAAGCCTTCGCCACTCAAAAGAGTTCCACCAACCCCCAGAAAGACAAAAGCGACACAAAGCAAAACGCACAGAAAAGGAATTGCAATATGTAATTTATTCAGTCTTTTCATCAGCCTTTTTCTCCATTTTGCTTAACAGTGAATTGAACATATTAAGCACTGTTTGATAAAGTGATTTGTTTTCAACATTAACAAAATCCACATCATCTTCTCTGATAATCAGAAAACCGACAGGAGTGACACTCATTCCGCCACTAGAACCACCACTCATTGGAAAATGATTTGCAACTCTTCTTGATGACAAATCTGCATATTCCCC
>CAZQFT010000032.1:0-4529 GCA_964592565.1 uncultured Lachnospiraceae bacterium | reverse complement strand
TTCCCCACCTCCAACAACAAAGCCAACAGCAACTTTTGAGATTGGAATAATCGTTGTGCCATCAGGCGTTTGCAAACTTTCCCCAACAATCGTACTGCTGTCAACAAGTGTTTTAAGTTTGTCCATTGCACTTGCAATCAAGTCATTAATAGAAGTTGAATTTGTAAAATTTTTCATACACTCTCCTTTCGTGTGTTACACATTATTTTGTGTAGTATGTTACATAATACACTATATATAGCGTAATATCATCGCTTACTTGATATGATAACCGAATATAAATAAGAATATACAACATCAAATAAAGAAACTGAAATTGCAGCCACAACCGCCAATTCAAATACCTCACTGTTGTATGCAACCGTATCAAAAACACAAAGCGAAGCACTCGGTTTTTTACTTTTTATCAGCAAAAACAACTGTAGAAAAATTTGATTAATCACCCCACACAAAATCGCACTTGAAAAAGCATCTCCCGTTCCAATTCGATAAAACACATTACATTTTTTTAATCTGATTTTATCTTTAAGTTGATTTCCGAATTCTTCCATAACAGCAAATTCTGGACTTGAAAATTCAAGTTTCTGCAACTTAGTTTCACTCTCATTTTGCAATTCAATTCCATTCTTTTTAAACGAAACAAAATAATATATCAATTTCTTTTTAAACAAAAATAAAGCCACAACACCGCGATTATAAATCGGATTATAAGAAACCCTCGCCTCCAAATGCATTGGAAAAACAAACAATAAAATCAAGAAAGCAGGAATTGCATACCAAAAAGAGTTTAACCAATTCATACAAATATTGTGTTTCAATACTTGAAAAAAATTCCAATCTCAGAAACTTATTCCTAGATTTGTTTTGAATTTTCATAAATTTATGATACACTGAAAACGAAAAATTAAGAAGCATGAATGGAAAAAATTAAAATTGGAATTTTCGAATAAAAAACAAAAATAAATCAAGAAAAAATCAGACTGCATTCCGCAGTCTTTTTTCAACTTTTGTGTTACTTATCAGAACTTTATTGGCTTAGTCAGCTCAATCAATAAAACCCTCATTTTAACAATTTAATCACAACTAAATCACATTATTCAATCATTAAAGTATTTCCATAAAAGTTTTTGCAACATTTCCCCCTCTTTAGAGGTCATAATTTGCACTTTAAAGGCAGGGAAATCATCCCCCACCACTTCTTTAAGACGCCGAGCAACACCGTTTTGACTATCAAAAAATACCGTTTCAGATGGGAAAATTGAAGAAAGTATTCCTTTTACTGAAACATAATGTGTGCATCCAAGCACGACAGCCTTAGCAGAAACTCCATGCAAACTATTTTCCAATATTGGTTTCAAACACATCAAATTGTCAATATTTTCATCAATTTGGGATGCCAAATCTTTCATTTCCAAAAGTTGATAATTTCCATTTCTTAAAAGTTGATTGTTTTCAATCGTAGCCTTTGTTGCAAGCACCAAAATATCTTTTTCAGCAAACATTTTTGCCGCTGGCTTAACAGCAGGTTCTGTCCCAATAAATTTTACATCTTTAAACCTTTCGCGACACTCTTTTATGCAAGTTGATGTCAAGGTATTACATGCCAAAACAACAACATCAAAAAAGAAAAATTTGCGTATATCCTCAAGATTTTTCAGAGTTATATCAACCAATTCTTGCTTTGATTTATCTCCATAAGGCAAATTTTTATTATCGCAAAACAGCAAGAAATCACAATGCGGACAAACCTTTACACATTCCTTCAAAATGTTAACCCCACCAGTTCCACTGTCAATCATAAGCACTTTTTTCATACTATCTTATATGCTTTTGTTTGTTTATGTTTTACAAAAATTTCCATATATCCAATTATTCTTCTCAACGAAATTTAAAATCTCTTTGCCATTACTGAGCATTTTCGAATTTTTTTATCAAAATCTCATAAGAGTTCACTAAGAACATCAGCAATCAACCGCGACATAAACTCTACCTTTTCTTTTGCATCTTTCTCTGTTAAAATAAAGTCTGTCCGCTCATCAAAAACTTTTGAAGAAATCATCATCGGAACACCAATCGAAAAACAAGGAACGTTAATCGTACTCTTGTTAATTGCAATCCCAAAATTATTTAACGCACTTCCGGGCGTCAATCCTGCATCATTAAATTGAATTGATACGCCAAGCCTTGCCAAATTTCGTGTGGCAAGTGAATCAATCAAAATTACTAATGAAATATCAAAACTTTCAACAATAAGCCTCACAACATCAAAAGCATTAATTCCTGTATTGGCAAAAATATTTGGCATAACTTTGAAAATTCGATTACTTTTTCTGAAAGGCTCAATTTCCACCTTTTGAACAGTCTTAACCCCAAAACTGTCAGCCATAATATCCGGATTACCAATCCCCACCAACAAGACTTTCGCTTTTTTCCCAATCTTATGCCTTTTAAACAAGTCTCTCATCCTCTGAGAAATAACATCTTTTAAAAACTCGTAATGTTCTGGCATCAAATTTGATAAAAGCGGAGCATTAAAAATGAAATAACTCCCCTTTTCAAATCCCAACATTGCAGAAAATTGCGAATCATCAACAAACAGACAACTCTGTGTTACCCCATACTTTCCAAGTTCCTCTGTTTTATAGCCACAAGCAGTCAAATCGCTTGAACATTCATCAATTAAATCAAACATATGAGAAATATTGCCAAAAATATTTGAAAATAACTTGATTTTTACAAAATTATATGCTATAATCACATAGTTAGTAAAAATCTTAAAGGAGAAAGACATGGCAAACATCAAATCAGCAAAGAAGAGAATTTTGATTGAAAGAGAAAGAAGAGTACAAAACAACTCAGTTAAGTCAGAAATCAAAACTTATATTAAAAAGTTTAAAGACCAACTTAACCAAGATGTTGCACTTGCAGAAGAGACATACAAAACACTTTCTGCAAAACTTGACAGTGCTGCAAGAGAAGGCGTAATCCACGCAAACTCTGCAAACCGCAAGAAAGCACACTTCGCTAAATTGCTTGACAACGCAAAGAAAAGCAAATAATTATCAAAATTATGTTATATAAAAAAGACATATCAAGAGATATGTCTTTTTTTTGCATTTCTCAAAGTTTTTCCAAAGATTTTCATGTTGATTTTTGACATTTTCTTGATTTTATGTTATCATCACAATATGATAAGAATTACAAAAAGTTGGGCAAATGTGCTCAGAGATGAATTTGAGAAACCATATTTTCAAAAACTTCAAGAATTTCTTGAAGAAGAATATTCCACTCATACAATTTATCCTTCAATGGAAAACATATTCAACGCACTCAACGCAACAAAATATGAAGATGTAAAAGTGGTAATTATTGGACAAGACCCATATCACGAACCAAATCAAGCACACGGCTTAGCGTTTTCTGTGCAAGACGGAGTCGACTTGCCACCTTCTCTTGTAAATATCTACAAAGAAATCGAAAGCGACTTAAACATAACTTGCCAAAAAACTGGAAACCTCTCTCGATGGGCAAGACAAGGAGTTTTACTTCTCAACACATCCCTAACCGTACGCCGCGGTCAAGCAAATTCTCACCGCGGAAAAGGCTGGGAAACATTTACAAACGAGATAATAAAACAACTCTCATGTCGCCCAGAACCAATGGTTTTCATTTTGTGGGGTTCAAACGCACAAGCATTCGCGCCAGAGATTGCAAAACACCACCTTGTCCTTAAAGCCCCTCATCCAAGCCCACTTTCTGCATATCGTGGCTTCTTTGGTTGCAAGCACTTTTCAAAAGCGAACAAGTTTCTTGCCGACCACAACAAAGCCCCAATCGACTGGCAGTAGGCAGAATTACAAAACAAAAAAGCGAACACAATCGTTCGCTTTTTTAATATCAATTATCAAAGGTTAAAATTTCACAAATGTCGAATTTGCTTCTTCAAAACCCATTTTTCTGTAGAAAGCCTTTGCACTTTCATTCTTAAAGGAAGCAGTGACCATAAAATGCTCTATTCCAATCCCTTTAAAATATTTCTCAAATTCCGCATATAACGCCACGCCTATTCCGCGTTTTCTATAATCGCTGTCAACGCACATATTGCAAAGTTCTGCTATTCTGAAATTGTAATAAGGGATATCAATCTCCCCACCCAGCAAATATCCAACAATTTTGCCGTCTATTTCAGCAACCACAACAAAGGAATTTGAGATTGCATCTTCAAAATACACCCTTCCTTCATCTGAAAGAGGCCAATCTTTAATAAGATATTTATCAAAATTTTCCAACTCCAACTCAAACAACTGATTATTCAAACTTTACGGTTAGTTATTGCCTGTTAAGTCTTTGTTTTTGGTGTTTAAAAAGTTGTAAACACTTTTGGCTGATTAAAAAAAGCAACCCGAACACTCTGGTTCGGATTGCTCTCATTTGGTGCTGGTGGTGGGAGTCGAACCCACACGGACTTTCATCCTCGGGATTTTAAGTCCCGTGCGTCTGCCATTCCGCCACACCAGCATAGTAAAAAG
>CAZQFT010000031.1:0-8828 GCA_964592565.1 uncultured Lachnospiraceae bacterium | reverse complement strand
TGGCTATCCTCACGGTCTTATCTACAACGCTGGGCACTACTCTGCTGCACTTGCGGGCGTGATTTTGAGACTGATTATCCAAATTTCACAACTTAAAATCATTAAGCAAATGAAACCGATTGAATTTGTACGCGAAAAACTTTCGACTGCAATGAAAATTGTTTATGTTTGTGTTGCGGTTTTAATTGCTGGAATTTCGGTTGGAACGACAGTCGTTGCAGTCAAGGCAAGTCAACGCTCTGATGTGGTTTGCTCGATAACTTTTGATTGCAATATTGATGAGTTTGATATGAAATTTGAAAAAAACTTTAATGAAGTTAGACATACCACATACGAATATCTTAGATATAATTGGATTCATTCTTTTAAAGAGAGTGAAAGACGGATATATGGCTATGAGTTGTATTTAGATAAAGATTTTACAATAGCACTTGATCAAGAATATGGGAAAACAAATTCAATTCATAATGCACCGTGGGGAAGAGGGGAGTTTGTTCCGCTTGCTACAGAGATTGACCAAACTGTTTATGTAAAAATGTATGAGATTTGTTCAATTGAATTTAACAACTTTCAGGAATATACACACGAAGCGTCATTTCCAGATACTTTAGAGAAAACTGGATTGTACTGGACATATTCAGGCTCGTCAGAATGTGTTGCGGTCGAAAAGGGTTCAAGTTTAAGGTTTAAAATTCCAAATCCAAAATATTCTGAAATAAATCTTTATATTGCAGGGAACAAAATTGAACAGGACGAAGAAGGGTATTATATAATTGAAAACATAACCGAAAATATTCAAGTTGATTTTGTGGCATAGTAAAAAATAAAACAAAGGACAAATTAATCTAAAAAAATTCTGTTTTTTGAATAAGATATGAAGAGGGAAAAATGAAAATAAATGTTAATTATCACAGTTCGATTTTGGTTGACGATAGAATTTATTTTGACCCATTGAAAGTGGATGGGGAAGTTAAGGCAAAATATATTTTTATCACACATCCGCATTGTGATCATTTTTCTCCAGAAGATATTAAAAAAATTGTGGACAATGATACAAAATTTGTTTGTCCAGAAAGCATGAAAGAGGAATATTGCAAAAATTTTAAAAATGACGCGATGTTTGTAGTGCCAGAAAAAACATATAAACTTGATGATATTGGATTTGAAACATTTTCTTCTTACAACTTGAATAAAAGTTTTCATCCTAAAGAGAATAATTGGGTGGGATATATTGTAAACATTCATGGACAAAGAGTTGCTGTTGTTGGCGATAGTGATGACACTCCAGATTTAAGAAAAATCAAAACGGACATTTTGCTTATTCCAATTGGAGGTCATTACACAATGACGCTTTCTGAGGCTGCCAATGCAACAAATGCAATCAAGCCTAAAAAAGTCATTCCTACACATTATGGGGAGGTTGTTGGAAACGAAAATATGGGCGAAGAATTTAAACTTTTACTTGATAAAAATATTGAATGTGAATTGCAAATTTAATTAGAAAAAATTAAAATATATTCAAACAATAAAGTGAATTTTATTATATTTTAAAAATAGCAAAAAATCAGAAAAAAAATAAAAAAAAGAGAGAATTTTCTCTCTTTTTCTGATAAAAATTCAAAAAATAATAGCAAAAATCTAATTTTTTATAATTTTTAATTATTTTTATTTAAATTTTCATTAATTTAAGCCCAAAGCCCTCGTTGCTCTTTTAAGGGTTTCATTTGCAACGACTTGTGCTTGTTTTGCACCATTTGCCATAATTTTATCCAAGACATCTTCATTGTTGTACAACTCAAAATTTGTTTGGATTTCTTTTAAAAGATTTGCGACAACTTCTGCGACTTCTTTCTTAAACTCACCATAACCTTTCCCTTCGAAGCGTCTTTCAATGCTTTCAAAACTTTCATTTGTTATTTTGCTCATGATGCTCATAAGGTTGGAAATCCCAGGCTGATTTTCTTCATCAAAATGCACCTTGTTGAAACTGTCAGTTTTTGCTGACATGATTTTCTTTTTGGCAACGGCGATATCATCCATAAGAAAAATCGTTCCTTTGTTGTCGCCATTGTCGGATTTGTTCATTTTTTCGAGAGGATTTTGCAAATTTAAAATCTTGCTGCCAACAGGAGCAACATAAACATCAGGCATTTCAAAAGTTTTGCCATATCTTTTGTTGAATCGTTCTGCCAAATCACGAGTAAGTTCTACATGTTGCTGTTGGTCTTTGCCCACAGGGACAATTGCTGTGTTGTAAAGCAAAATGTCTGCAACCATCAAAGTTGGATACACAAACAATCCCGTGTCCACGCCGTCTTTGCCACATTTTTGTGATTTATATTTAAATTGTGTCATGCGAGATAATTCTCCCATTTTTGTTTGGAAAGTCATAATAAAACCCAAAGTTCCATGCTCTAAAACATCGCTTTGCTTGAAAATTGTTGTCACATCTGGGTTGACACCGCAAGCCAAATACATTGCAACACAGTTGTAAACTGCACTTTTCAGTTTTGCAGGCTCAATATAACTTGTTATTGCGTGCAAATCTGCAATAAAGATGTAACTTTTGTGACTTTCTTGCCTGTCTACAAAGTTTTTGATTGCTCCTAAATAATTTCCGAGTGTTAGATTTCCGCTAGGTCTAACGCCTGTTAACATTGTTTTTTTCATAATTAAAATCTCCTTAAAGTTTAAAATAAAAACCCGTTGATATTTTGACTTCCAAAACATACCAACGGGTCGTATAGATTTATATTTAAAAATAGTTAATCCATTTATATGTTTTGTGACGCATAAAAGAACATTCACAAAACATAACGATTTGCGAACGATTTACTTTTTACGCCACCAAATAAATGAACTAAACATTGACAATCTCCTTTCTTTGAATTTTAATTAGTATAACTCATAATATTCGAAAAGTAAACAAAAATTTAAAAAAATATCAAAATTTTAATATTTTTTTTAATTTTTCTAATATTTTTGCAATTTTTATTTGATTTTTGCAATTTTTCAAATTTAAAATCTGCGTAAGGCAAGTTCTAAGAAATTTTGTGTAAATTTAAAGCAAAGGTGCAAAAAGTTTTACAATGATGTTTACAAATTTTGAAAGAAACTTGTCCTTTTGTTGCACATCGTTCATATATTGCGATTTTTTCAGCGTTGCAATATAATCTTTTTTCATATCGAGAATGACATCGTCATTATAAATCCAAACTGCATTTTCAAAATGGTGAGAAAGGCTGCGATAATCAAGATTGACTGTTCCAATAATTCCTACCTTATCATCTGCGATGTAAGACTTTGCATGCATGAAACCTGGGGTGTACTCATAAATTTTTACACCAAACTTAATCAGTTGGCGATAGTTGCTTTTTGTCATTCCAAATACAAGTTTTTTGTCTGGGATGTGTGGAACGATGATTCTTATGTCAACCCCACGAATAGCAGTGTTTTTGATTGCTTGCATCAATTCGTCATCCACAATTAGATATGGTGTTGTGATGTAGACATAATTTTGTGCTTGATTAAGCAAATTCATGATTGCGATTTTTGCAACAAATTGTTCATAAATTGGTTTAGGGCCATCACCGAAAGGAATTAAAAAGTTTGATTTTTCATTCGTTTCGATTTCTTTTGCAACATAATATTTGTTGTAGTTTATTTCACGCTCTTTTTTTGTATTCAAATAGAAGTCTGTTAAAAACAACTTAGTAAGTTCGTCTACGGCCTGTCCTTTGATTTTTATTGCGGTATCTTTCCAATGCCCAAGCCTGTCGTTTTTGTTTATGTATTCATCGGCAAGGTTAATTCCGCCTGTATAACCCACTTGTCCGTCAATAACCATAATTTTTCTGTGACTGCGATTGTTAAATTCGCTGTCGGCTTGCCCTTTCAATTTTGAGAAAAGAACTGTTTGAATGTTATATTTCTTTGTCAATATTTTGTAATAATTTCCAGGCAAAGTGCCCATGCAACCAACATCATCATAAACCAATTTTACTTCAACACCAGCGTTTGCTTTTTCTATCAAAATTTCAAGCAAACTATTCCAAAATTTGCCATCTTCGATTATGAAATATTCAAGAAATATGAATTTTTCTGCCTTTTTAAGTTCTTCAAGCATAGATTTGTGCATCAACTCTCCAACAGAGAAATATTCGATGTCAGCATTTTTATATAGATGCACGCCGGCATTTTTGCACAAACTTTGTGCCTGAGATGCAATAAGTTTGTCAATGGAATTAAGTTCTAAAAAATTTTGGGAGTCGTCATAATCATAACTGTCATCCAACATTTTCATTCGCTTGACATATTTTTTTTGAAGTTTCCTTTTATGGAAAATCATATACAGCATCAAGCCAACAAGAGGCAACATAACCACAAAAAACAGCCATGTCAGTTTATAATCAGGAGTGTTTGAAGACACAACTATTGTCACAATCGCGATAATTTGGGTGACGATAAGAGCAATGTAAAAATATGGTACAAAAATCGCCAAAACAGCCACAACACCAATTATTGCAGCGACCTCCAAGAAAGTTATCAAGATTGCAACTATGTATCTTGTAGGGATGTAGTTTATTTCTTTATCTACATAATCTCCGTTGGAGTAAACCTTGATGTTTTTTTTCATAATAAAAATCCTTTATGTAATATCAAAATGCAAACCCTAAATTTGAGTTTGCATTTACGATTTATTTTCTTTCTGCTTTAGCTTTTACACATCTTGACTTTGCTGCGGCTGTTCTTTCGTTTGCTTCTGCAATTTGCTTTTCTTGTTCAGCACGAACTTTTGCAGTCCTTTCAGCAGGACTCATATGAGCGTCATCCCAAGATTGTTTAGCATTTTCTTTTGCACGCTTAAGTGTGTTTGCACCACGATTTTCTTCAAAATTTGCTTTTGATTCAGCCTTTATTGCTTCAAGGTTTGCCTTGTCAACTGCGTGTTGAGCCATTGCGTTTTCTCCCATGTCCTTAAATGCTTTCTTCAACAAGTTTTCTTTTTTTTCTTCCATAATTTTTCTCCTTATTAATATTTAAGCAATTTTGGGTTTGTATATCATAAGACATACTGTTGCTTTTTGAAAGTATTTTTGCACTTTCATGACTAAATTATAGTATAATCATCTTTTTTTTAGTCCAACAAAAAAAGAGAACTTGTTGGATTTTAAAATTTTTGGGGCGTGTCAAGATTAAGATTGTCGGGTTTTGTTTTTGAAAAGATTGCAAATAAAAACTTTTGTGTGTTATATTATATAGGAAGAAAAATTGAAAAAGAGAGATTTGAAATGAAAAATTTTAGTTTTAACAAAATACAAAAAAACCGAAAAGCATTTATGAAGAAAAACAGTGCACTTGACCATGTTGTGGTTGAGGGCAAGGGGAAAGTTATGCTTTCTGCACCGCACGGAGTTTCTCAAGTTAGGCTTGGGAAATTGAAATACAGCGAAATTGGAAGTTTGACAACTGCACTTTATTTGCAATCACAAACAAGAAGTGCCTTGATTGCGAAGACCAAAAACAACAACGATGATGCAAATTTTGATGCGATTTGCCCATATCGCAGAACTCTGAAAGACTGTATTGCAGCAAACAAAATTGAATATTTGCTTGACTTTCATGGTTTGGCGTCTGAAAGAGGGGTTGACATCAATTTTGGCACACATTTGGGGCAAAATATAGAAACCAATCCGGCATTGTTGAAATCATTGTGTGACGCGCTGAGGCAAAATGGCTTTTCCATAAGCATTGACCAACCGTTTATGGCAGGTGCACAAACAATTTCTGGAGCGATGAAGAAAGAGTTCCCAAACTTATGGACAGTTCAGATTGAGATTAATTATGCAATTACAAACAAAATTGAAAATGCTGGCAGATATGAATGTTTGCTGAACATTCTGAAAAATTGGATTGATGATTTAAACAAGAATTGATAAAAATGGAGAAGAAAAATGTATTTTTTTACAAGTGATGTGCATTTGGACGACAAAGATACGCTTTACTGGGAACAACGCCCATTTAAAAACTGCAAACAATTTAATAAATTTCTTTTCAAACTTTGGAACAAACAGACTACGAAAAGTGATACGATTTACATCATTGGCGATTGGTTAGATTGCGAAAAGGGAGGCTCAAATCTTTGGGAAAAATCGATTCACTATGTCAGAAAACTGAAAGCACAGGTTATTTTAGTTGTTGGCAACAACGAGGCAAGAATTATAAAATTCTATTTTGACAACGACTTTGAAAAGTTTAGACAATTCTGCTTGAAATGTGGCTATAAAGATGTTGTTAGGGATGCAACGGTGACTATTGATGGAGTTGAATTTTATTTGACGCACAAGCCAAAAGATTACAAAAAGGGCATGTTAAACTTGTTTGGTCATACCCATCGTGCAAGTGGACTCTATTATCCTTTTGGTTTTAATGTGAGTTGTGACTTAAGCCATTTTCGCCTTTTGAGCGAAAGGGATATTAAACTTTATCTTCAAATGAAAGAGGGCTATTGGGATACAGATTATAATTTGCTTATGAGGTTTGAGGCCTAAAATTTGAGGTGTTGACATAAACTCTTTAATATGATAAAATATCCTCATAAAATGGAGGCAAAATGGCAACGCTTATCGCACCTCACAATTTGGTGATATATAAAATTCTTAAGGATTACGAAAATTTAGAAAAAACAGTTCATTCTCATAAAGAACTTATGGATTTTTCATGTGCAGCAATGGCGGAGGCTTCAAAGATTTCTGGCGAAAAATTTTGCTTGTTTCTTGATGACGAGGCATATATGGAGTATTATTTAAACACCTTAAGAGAGTTTTGTGAAGTAACAAAAGACCACATTATCCTTAATCCAGTGAAATATGCGAATAAAGAATATTTGGCATATGAAAGATTAAGTGCTTTGACTGGAGCATTATTGGAAGGGGCAAACATTGTTCTTGAAAATGAGAAAAAAACACAATCAAAAACCTTGACTAATGAAAGAACAATAATTTAGCAAAAATATATCATAAAAACTAGAGAAGAAGGTGCTGTAGATGCATCTTTTTTATATTCTTTATCCCAATGAAATTTGTAGAAAGGACAAGAATCATCTTAAATTTGCTTGATTTTTGGCGAATGTTTGGTTTAAAATGTAAATAGTGAGGGAAATATGAAAAAATTTTTCA
The DNA here is from genome assembly GCA_964592565.1 of uncultured Lachnospiraceae bacterium. Taxonomy (GTDB): domain Bacteria; phylum Bacillota; class Clostridia; order Christensenellales; family UBA1242; genus Caccovivens. The sequence goes on along the minus strand of CAZQFT010000031.1, from coordinate 1,650 downwards.
GTGATTTTAAAAAATTTATCAGTCGTGGCAATATTGTTGATATGTCTGTCGGTGTTATCATCGGAAGTGCATTTTCTGCAATCGTAACATCACTTACAGACAAAATTATCATGCCACTTATCAATTTGTTGTTGTCCTTGGGTGGAACAAATGGTCTTGAAACAGCGTATACAATCTTAAAGCCTGTTTATGATGCTGAAGGGGTTCTTGATTTAACAAAAAGCATTTATATTGATTGGGGTGCATTCATAACAGCAATTCTCAATTTCTTCTTAATTGCAGTTGTTTTGTTCTTGATTTTGAAACTTATGATGCAAGCAAAAGGTGTTTGGACAAAAACAGTTAAGGCAAATCCAACAAGAGCAGAAAGAAAAGAACTTAAGGCAAACGGTGTAAACATGAAGGATTTGGGTGAGGTTTTGAAAGCAACAGTGGCTCTTCGTGAAAGCAAAAAACCTATTCCTGCGCCACCAAAGCCAACTCAAGAACAACTTTTGACGGAAATTTTGTCAGAACTCAAGAAACAAAATGAAGTAAAAGAAGTTGAGAACTTTCCAGTTGAAAATGCAATCGAAGAAAATGTAGAGAAAAAAACTGAGGAAGCGGAAAATCCAAAAAAGACAAAAAGAAAATCTAAGAAAGAGGAAGCATAACAGCTTTCTTTTTTATTGCCTACAAGTTATTAACATTTTTCAAAAAAATTTAATACATTGTTAATGTGCAAGTGTTTTAGCACAAATAAAAGTCGTACATATGAAAAATTAGGAGGCACAAATGAACTTTTTCGGAGGCTCAAACTGTGGCGATGTAGGCAGAGATTGCGGTTGCGGTATGGATTGCTGCTCGCTCATCTTCTTACTTTTGCTTTTGCAAAACTGTGGCTGTGGATGTGGCTGCTTTAAAGGCATCAACATCGATTGCGGAACAATTTTCTTGTTACTCTTGCTCTCAAACTGCGGTTGCGGCTGCGACAAATAACGTTTTGCAATAAAAAATCTCCGCCTTTTGCGGGGATTTTTCTTTTTTTCTTGAAAAATTTTATAAAAAATGTTTACTTTTTTTATTGTTTATTGTAAAATAAATCTTGAATAGAGAAAAGGAGATTGTTATGAACGTAGCAAGAAAATATGGAGAAGGCGCAGAACTTATTTGGAGTGATAGAAAAAGATTTATGGGGATGCCATTGTCATTCACAAGATACAGACTTGTTAAGAAACCGGGTTCTTGGTTCAAGATATTTTCTGACATAGGATTTATGTATTCATCAATAGAAGAGGTAAATCTTTATAGAATTCAAGACATTTCTCTTCATCAGTCTTTTATTGGCAAGATTTTCAACACTGGAACAGTTATATTGATTAGCAATGATGAAAGATCTCCAAGATTTACTTTGAGAAACATTAAAGACCCATTCAAAGTAAGGGATATGTTCTCAAACTATGTGGAGGAACAAAGAAAACTCAACAATGTACGCGTTACAGAATTTCAAGGTTGAAAGAAAATTTCAGAAAATTAAAGAAATTTTCAAAAATTTGTTGACAACGCTCTTAAAATGTGATATATTTTAAGGGCATATGGGGGTATGGCTCAGTTGGTAGAGCACCTGCCTTGCAAGCAGGGGGTCATCGGTTCGAATCCGATTATCTCCAC
>CAZQFT010000030.1:0-8890 GCA_964592565.1 uncultured Lachnospiraceae bacterium | reverse complement strand
GATTTCTTCCAACTTTCTTCCGTCTGGACGAACGCCATCGTTCAAAATTTTTGCTCTTACCTTTTCTTTTTGCATCTTATAAAGAACATCTTTGATTTCTCTTTCTTGTTCTGGATAAGTTTCTGCAAAATGAGCCAAAACATCAGCGTCAACTTCTTTTTGTCTTGCTTGGCGTTCGCTTCTAACAAAAGTTTCAAGCACCCAGTCATATTTTTCATTTGCATATTCTCTTACATCTTTTTCAAGTTCTTCAGGAATTGCATAATAAACGATGTCAGGGTTTACAGGCTTGCCGATTTCAGCCTTGATTGCCTTGATTTCTTTAACAATTTTCTTAATTTCTTCATGAGCAAGCATAATCGCATCAAGCATAACGATTTCTGGAACTTCTTTTGCCCCTGCTTCAACCATCAAAACAGCCTCGTCTGTTCCTGAAACAGTAAGCGCCAAATCACTCTTTTCTCTTTCTTCTTGATTTGGGTTGATGATAAGTTTTCCGTCAACCAAACCAACTTGAACAGAACCAGTAGGTCCCATAAATGGAATGTCAGAGATTGCGAGTGCGAATGAAGAACCAAGCATAGCCAAAGGTTCTGGGCTTACATCTGGGTCGATTGAGAGTGCAGTTGCAACAACAACCACATCATGAAAAAATCCTTTTGGGAAAAGAGGTCTGAGAGGTCTGTCGATAAGTCTTGAAACCAAAATAGCCTTATCGCTTGGCTTGCCCTCTCTCTTTTTAAATCCGCCAGGGATTTTTCCTACTGAATACATTTTTTCTTGGTATTCAACAGAAAGTGGAAAGAAATCTTGACCAGGTTTTGGTTGTTCGCTCATTGTTACATTAACCATAACAACAGTGTCGCCGCTGCGAACCAAACAAGAGCCATTTGATTGACCACAAAGTTTGCCTGTTTCGAAAGAGATTTCTTTTCCAGCAACATTTAAAACATACTTTTTAAAATCCATACTTTTATCCTTTTAATTCTCTAAAATTGCGTTAAAAAACGCTTAACATCTTTATTCTAAATTATTTTTCTCAAAAAAGCAAATATTTAACTAAAAATTTAAAAAATAAAGGAGCAAAAAAAATGCTCCCCTAAATTATTTAATTTCTCTTATGCCAAGTTCTTTGATAAGCGCTCTGTATGCTTCGATATCTTTGTTTTTAAGATATTGCAAGAAGCCTTTTCTCTTACCAACCATTTTCAAAAGACCGCGTCTTGAGTGATTGTCTTTATGGTTTGATTTGAGGTGTTCTGTCAAGTGGTTGATTCTTTCAGTCAAAAGTGCAACTTGAACTTGAACTGAACCTGTATCGTTTTCAGATTGCTTATATTTTGCAATAATTTCTTGCTTTTCCATAATGCCCTCCATTTTTAAATTTCTCTTTAAACGAAGTAAAGGGTCGAAGGTTGTCCCAAAACTGCGTCCAAGAATTTATCGACATGTGCATTATAACATATCGAAAATATTTTGTAAAGTGTTTTTAAAAAGTTTTTGCGACAAAAAATTGTTATTTAAATAAATGTTTAGCAAAATCAAAGACAAAATCAATAAGCGAATCTTCTCTTTTATCAAATTCGGCATAAATCATATGTACCACATCATCAAACATCTTTCGTTGCTCTTGGTTTAAAGATTGATATAACTTATCTTCAATTTCCAATCGCTTGTTTTTCTTATCAGTTTCGCTTTCGTAATCTGATTGCATTTTGCTTTGGTAAGGCTTATTTCTTTCGTAACTCAAGTTGTTTTCTCTTCTGCAAAGATTCTGTTTTTTGTCGAACATGCTCTTCAGCACTTCAACTAAACACATATTTTCACCTCCCTCAGGAAATATTATAATATACCAATTGTCATAAGTCAAGTAATTTTATACAAGTTGGCATAGAATTGTAAAAAGGATAAAAACATGTATAAATTCCCCGAAAGGTTAAAAGAACTTATGATTGAAACAAATGTAAATCAAGTTCAATTAAGCAAAGAAACAAAAATTCCTCAACCAACAATCGCTCGTTGGCTTGCAGACGAACGCCGTCCGAACATAGAATATATAATGATTTTGGCTCAATATTTTAAATGTTCAATCGACTATCTCGTTGGATTGACTGATTAAAGCAAAGGGATAAATATGAAAACTTTTAGCGAAAGATTAAAAGAATTAAGACTTGAAGAAAATTTGTCAGCGAAACAACTTGGCAAAATTTTGGAAGTAAGCGATTCAACAATTGTCAGATGGGAAAATGAAGACAGAATCCCAAGCATAGAGCAATTGAAAAAGATTGCGATTTATTTCAAAGTATCTGCCGACTATTTAATTGGCTTAGAGGATTAAAATGTATAAGTTCCCTGAAAGATTGAAAGACTTAATGATTGAATTAAACTTAACTCAAAACAAACTGAGTAAAGAGGTTTCAATCCCACAACCAACCATTGCAAGATGGCTTGCTGACCAATGTCGCCCAAGTGTTGACAATCTTATAACTTTGGCAAATTATTTTAAATGTTCAATCGACTATCTCGTTGGGCTTTCAGACTAAAGGGTTAATAATGAAAATTTTTGGTGAGAGATTAAGAGAACTAAGAACGGAAGCAAAGATGTCTGCGAAGGAATTAGCCGAAGAACTTTCGACTAGCGATGCGTCTATCATTCGCTGGGAAAACAATCAAATAAATCCAAGCATCGAACAATTGAAAAAGATTGCAATTTATTTTAAAGTATCTGCCGACTATTTAATTGGTTTAGAGGATTAAAATGTATAAATTCCCCGAAAGGTTAAAAGAACTTATGATTGAAACAAATGTAAATCAAGTTCAATTAAGCAAAGAAACAAAAATTCCTCAACCAACAATCGCTCGTTGGCTTGCAGACGAACGCCGTCCGAACATAGAATATCTAATGATTTTGGCTCAATATTTTAAATGCTCAATCGACTACCTCGTTGGATTGACTGATTAAAAATAAAAGACTAGGTTTTCTAGTCTTTTTTATTTTCTTAGAATCTTGCTCTTAGCAATAGAGACTCGCAAAATCGCCAACAGCGTGCGATTTTCGTTTGGCGAGAGCAGGTGCGAACAAACGCTACCGCGATGCTTTTCATGGCACATGAAAACGAGCAAAAGTGCAGTTTGCACCTTGCACCTAATTAAAAAATTTCACTTTCTTTTCAATCATTTCGTCAATTCTGTCTATGTAATCCGTAATGAATTTGCAGTTTGGTTGACGCTCTATGCGATTTTCAAGATTGAAAACGCGTTTTGAAATTGCCCCTGCCCCAATGCCAATCACAGATGATGTATCTTCCATGCTGTCGATGTTAAACACACAAACATGGTCATCGCGGAAATATCCAACATTCTCAAGTCCGCCAACTTGATGTTTTTGACGATACATATAATATGGCTTATATCCATTCTCAAGAAGCGTTTTTTGTGCAAAGTCCACCATCTTTGGCACATCGTTTTTATATTTCACTTCCTCTCCGCGTATCATTGCTGCATTTTTGATTGAAAGCGTGTGAACAGTGATGTTGTGCGGATAAAGTTCAAGCAAAGTCGAAATTGTGCGTTTGAAAGTTGCAAGTCTTTCTTCAGTCAGTCCTGCAATTATGTCCATATTCACAACAAAATCATATTCAAGTGCCATCATATATGCATCCATAATCTGTTTGTTTGTTGTCTTGCGTCCAATGCGTTTGAGTGTTGTTTCAGAGAATGTTTGAGGATTGATTGATATGCGTGTTACACCATACTTCTTTAATACTTCCAACTTCTCACGCGTGATTGTATCTGCACGCCCACATTCAACCGTAAATTCGCTTACCGCATAACCTATTTTTGACAAAAGCCTGTCAAGTTGTTCTGCAGTCAAAACTGTTGGAGTGCCACCGCCTATGTAAATCGTTCGCACGATATAACTTCTTTCTGTGATAACCTTCTTAACCGCTTCCAATTCTTTTATAAGGCAATCAAGATATGTTTCAACCTTGTCCACCACCTTGCATAGTTCGTTTGAAATGAATGAACAATAATTGCATCGCGTTGGGCAAATTGGAATGTTTATGAAAAGGTCAATCAATTTGTCGTTTTTGATTACACATTTTTGATTGTTTAAAGTTTGCGTAACAAGTTTTGCCTTTGCACTTGAAACATGATAATCTCTCGTCAATGTTTCAGAAATAAGGTGCGATTTAATCTCTCCGCGTTCAACCAAATCTCTTGCAAATTTTGTTGGTCTTACGCCTGTAAGCGAGCCCCATGGCAAACTCTTTTGGCTTATTTTGCTTAAAACTTCATAAAGATGATTTTTAAAATGTCTTTTAATCAAACTTTTACGCAAAAGTTCTGTGTTCGCCTTGACTGTATATGTATTTACAAATTCCTTATCATCAACAAATAAGTGACTTACAACTTGCTCGCCGTCTATGTCTGCCTCATGACGCAGCGAAAAAGAACAGTCCTCTTCCTCATAAAAGAGATTGACTAAATCTTGCATATCTTTTTCAACATCAACAGACTGACATAAAATTTTCATTATTCGCTCCTATAAACTTTTCGTACATCCTTGAAACTTTCTACGCTTCTTATAATATCTTCCAATTCGGTTTTGTTTGAAATTTGGACAACCAGTTCGAAAACAAGTTCGTCCTTAACCTTTTTATATCCAAACCCTTTCAATTTTCCTTTCAAATCTCTAACATAAGCGTTCATGTGGTTAATCACAGCAATTGTATCATCCGCATGCACTTTAATGACAGCAACAAAGTTTGAAATAAGGCTGTCCTGCCATTCTGCTTTAATTAAGCGTTCTGGCTCAAGATATTTAAGGTTTTGACATCCACACCTGTGAATTGTCACTCCGCGTCCACGCGAAATATAACCAATAATCTCATCCCCAGTAACTGGTGAACAGCATCCAGCGTATCTGATAAGAAGTCCGCTGTCGCCATCCACCAAAACGCCGTCTTTTGTTTTCTTGACAGTAATGACATTTTGCTTAAATTCAAGCGATTTTGCTTTGTTGTAAAGATTTACAAGTCGACCAACAACACTGTTTGCGGAAACACTTCCAGCACCGATTTCTGCATAGAGCACATCCAAATCCTCAATCATCATGCTCTTGGCAATTTCCATGAGGTATTCTTCCTTAAGAAGTTTGGAAATATTCAAACTTCTCGCCTTAACGGCTTGCTCCAAAATCGCCTTTCCGATTCGAACATTATCTTCTTTCAATGCGGTTTTGAAGAAAGACCTAATCTTAGATCGTGCCCCAGAAGTTTTTACATGTGCAAGCCAGTCGCGGGATGGTCCTTTGCTGTTTTGAGATGTCAAAATTTCAACAACATCACCATTTGAAAGTTCTGTTGTAATTGGCACAAGTTTTCCATTGATTTTTCCGCCCACACAAGTGTTTCCAATCTGAGTGTGAATTGCATAGGCAAAGTCAATGATTGTCGCTCCAAGTGGAAATTCAAGCACCTTTCCCTTTGGCGTTTGAACAACGATTGCCTCGCCATAGAGGTCAACTTTCAATGTTTCCAAGAACTCATCAGATGACAAATCTTTTGAATTTTCAAGCATTTGTCTGAACCATGTCATCTTTTGGTCAAACTTGTTTTGTCCACGGCGTTCTTTATAAATCCAGTGCGCAGCCACACCATATTCTGAATGTTTGTGCATTTCAAATGTTCTGATTTGAATTTCAAGTGGACGATTATTTTCAACAATAACTGTCGTATGCAAGCTTTGATAGCCGTTTGGCTTTGGATTTGCAATATAATCTTTCACCCTTCCTTGAATTGGTTTGTAAATTGCATGGATTTTTCCAAGCAAAGCATAGCAATCTTCAACTTTATCGACAAGCACACGCATTGCAACAAGGTCATAAACCTTTCCAAGAGTAATGTTTTTCTTTACAAGTTTTTTATACACAGAATAGAAGTGTTTTTGACGCGCTTGAATTTCCCCCTCAATCCCAAGGTCATACAAAATGCTCATAAGTCTTGCACGCGTAATTTCAATCTGCTTTTCGTTGTCTTCCGCCTTCATGAGTGCGTTATTTTTAAGTTCTTCATACGCTTTTGGCTCAAGAAGTTCGAAACACTTGTCTTCAAATTCGTTTTTAAACATTGAAAGCCCAAGTCTTTCTGCTAAAGGTGCAAAAATTTCGCTGACCATTTTCGCATAAGCACGCTCAGTTTCACTCATTGGGTTTTCAATCTTTTTAAGGTCATAAAGAATGGTTGAAAATTTGACAATCACCACACGCATATCTTGGCAAATCGCAACAAACATACGCCTGATATCTTCAACTCCGCTCTCACTGCCTTTGTTCAGAGCACTGACATCTCTCAAAACCTTAAAAGTTTCATAAAGTTTGGTTTCGGCTTTCGTAAGGTTTTTTGTCAGTGCATCTGCCTTTTCTGCATTAAATTTTGAGGCTTGAAACAGAACATACGGAATAAGCACATCTTTTTCCATTTTGTACTGAAGCATGAAATCAAGCACATAATCAAATCTTTCAAAATTGATGTTTTCAGAAAAACATTCGGACAAAATGTGTTTATCCTTTTCTGTTAACTTGAAATTTTGATTGATTTTTTCTAAAATTTTTTCTCTCATTTTAACTCCATTGAATTTTTTATTAACATAAGTTTGTTGTAAAGCACAGACTCGGTTAAGGCTTTTTTCAAATTTGTTTGAGTAATTGTAATGAATGTCTCGTTTTCGACTTTAATAAGCCCAAGTTCCTTAAACACCAAATATGCAACATAGAAAGTGTCAAATGAAACTTTGCCTTTACATTTTTGTTGATAAAAATCAAATATGCTGTAATTTTTGTTGAAACTTTTTCCAACAAGCGATTTGTAAATCTTTCCAAAAGTTTCGCGTGAAAGGTCAAGACTTGCATATCTTTGCATGTCAAGCGGTCTTTCCATAGGCAAGAAGATTTGCGCGTTTGACTTCTGGTTAAGTTCGGCAATAAACCCTTCGTCCAAAACAGGAGAAAGAAAGACAATTCGGTTGAAATTTTTTGCCCATTCTGTGCCAATCGGCGAAAGCAAAAGGCTGTTATAGCCAACACAAAATTCATCACAAAAACCAATGTGATATATGTTGTCTTTTGAATATTGTTTCGAGAAATTCACAAAATCATACGCAGAATAAGCCACATACGCCGTGCCAAAAACATCCGCTCTGGCAACAAAACTTAAAAGTTCGCTTTGTGGATAATATGTGAAATTTGACGGACGATTGTCTGCAAAACACAACTGCTGATATTGCACAGGATAAGTGAGCATATGTGCATTGTCAACAATGAAACATCCGCTGTCAAAATCACTTACAATGCCGTTTTTTCCATTGCCTTGAAATTCAAATATGAAAGATTTATAACGCGCAAAATTAAGTGCATTAAACTTTTTTGCAAAATTGAAATAAACAAGTTGTAAATCACCAATTTTGATGTCGCAATGCTGAGGACAATATTTTCTTGGCAAAACCTCGATTTCTTCTGATGAAATTCTGAATTTTGGACGAGGATTTCCACAACCAAAAGGCTCAAGCAGTGAAAGTTCTTGCAAAAATCTGTCCGTAATTTCCTCACTCCTAACTTCCAAATCATAATATTTGATTGGAATAAAAACCTTATCATTTATCTTTTCAAAAACAAACGAATTTACGCGATTGCAAAAATCTTCATAATGTTCTCGCTTAAGCGTCAACCCAGCCGCCATTGTATGTCCACCAAAAGTTTCCAAAATATCTTGCAAAGAAGAGAGAAGTTCGTGAATGTTGATGTCATCAATGCTGCGTCCAGAGCCGTGCAAACAATCCCCCACTTGAGCAAACAAAAAGACAGGTCTGTTGTATTCTTCCACTAAACGCGCACAGGCAATTCCCAAAATCCCTTGGTCCCACTTTTTTGAAGCAAGACAAATGACACGCGTCTTTGACAAATCCATTTTTTCAATGGCTTTTTCGCAGTCTTCCATAATCTTCGAAGAAAGTTCTTGTCTTTTTGTGTTATGCCCCTTGATTTTTTCCAAATATTTCTTCACTTCAACTGGATCGTGTGTCATATAAAGTGCCAAACTGTCGCCAGCATCGCCCATTCTGCCTGAAGAGTTGATTTTTGGGGCAATCTTAAACGCAATATCAGTCGAAGAAGGATTGGATAAAGAAACCTTGTTCTCTTTAAACAACGCTTTCACGCCAACAGGAAGTTTGTCAAGTGCCTTAAGTCCACGCTTAACAATAGTTCTGTTTTCACCAGTAAGTGACACAATGTCTGCAATGGTTGCAATGGCAGCAATTGGCAAAAATTCTTCCGCCTTTTTTTGTCCCAAAAGTGCTTCACTTATCTTATAAGCAAGCCCAGTTCCACACAATTCTCTGAAAGGATATTTCTGTCCTTCAATTTTCGCGTTCAAGACAACGCAATTTGGCAAAATTTCAGGAATTTCGTGGTGGTCGGTCACAATTATATCTATGCCCTTTTGCTTTGCATATTCCACTTCTTTTGCGCAAGAGATTCCGCAATCGACCGTGATAATCAAATCAGGGGAAAACTTCTTTTCAACCTTATCAATCACCTCACAGGTTAAGCCATAACCATCTACATAACGATTCGGCAGATAAAAATCCGCATCAATCCCCATGCGACTTAATGTTTTCAGCATAATTGCCGTGGCACTTACTCCGTCAACATCATAATCCCCAAAAATAAGGACTTTGTCCCCAAGTTGTTTTGCCAAATGTATTCGTTCACACAACTCTTTCATGTTGTTAATCAGAAACGGGTCTAAAAGCGTCCCAGTTTCAAGATAGGCTTCAATTTCCCAAAAAGTTTTCAAAAATACTACATACTTTTACACGGCTTTATTGT
>CAZQFT010000029.1:3785-8897 GCA_964592565.1 uncultured Lachnospiraceae bacterium | reverse complement strand
TTCTTGGTGCTACCACCACCTTTCTTATGGGCGAAAATTTGTAAATTAATAAACATCTTTTCTAACCTCCAATTTAATATACTTAAAATACTGTTCAGCAAAATTTTCTATGGTTTTTTCAAAAGTATTCATCAAAACCTGCACATTCTCATATTCAAAGTTGTCAGTCACCTTGACCTGCATATAGCCGTCTTGGATGTCACTTTCAACTTCCACTTTCAAAACATCTTTAAGTCCCAAAAGCGTCATTTGACCTGCTGTTGAAACTGCACTGCAAACAATATCTTTGCCGCTTTCAGCATAACGCGCATGTCCTTTGATTTGATAAGACCAAATTTTGCCTTCTTTTTTAAAAATCGTAACCTTAATCATAATTACATTTTAATTGAAACAATTTTGATTTCTGTCCAAGGTTGTCTGTGGCCTTGTTTCTTGCGTTCATTTTTCTTAGGTTTGTATTTGAAAACTACAATCTTGTCACCTTTGCCATGAGCAACGATTTCTGCAACCACTTGTGCACCTTCAACTGTAGGTGTTCCAGCAACTGTCTTATCGCCGTTTGAAACAAACAAAACATCAAGGTTTACTTTGTCGCCAACATTGCCATTAAGTTTTTCAACTTTGAGAACATCGTTTTCAGTAACATTATATTGCTTTCCACCAGTTTGAACTATTGCAAACATTCTAATTTACCTCCTCTCTCCAAACTCGCTATCGTCATAGGTGGCGCTCGCAGCGCTTTTTGTATGAAATTTTATGAATCTGTTTTTTTGAAACACAAAAAATCTCAAAACAAATTTTTCTTCTAAAACCCGACATATGCGGATACGCTGATATTTTAACATACAAAACTCGATTTGTCAACAGTTTTCGGACAAATAATCACAAAAAGCCTGCAAAATGCAGACTTTTTAATTATATAAGCATTACAAAAAACCAACATAACTTGCACGAGCCATTGTGCATGAAAAACGTATCCCTTTTTGAGTGTCCCAATAACTGTTTTTTATAACAACTCCACTGGATGTTACATAAGTTCCACAACCAATTTGCTGTCCAAAATCACGTGTCCAATATTGAATATACTGATTTTGATTTTTTCCAGCAAGCACACATACAAGTGCACTGGCATAACTTCTTTTGTCAGACATATATGTTTCAATCTCTGCTTGAGAAGCCAGTCTTGGCTCGCCTCCAGTCCAAGTTACACTCGAATTTATAGCCTTTGCATTCTCTGTTGAATCAGCAAACTGATCACAATCAATGCTTGGACTGTCTTCTGAGTACCAACACTCCCAACTTATTCCACCCATAAATTCACCATTGCCCAGCGTTGACATAAATGTGGTTTCTGTCGCACTGTTTCCAACCGCAAGAGGATTATTTTTGCTATCATTAACAGCATCCCACCAAAGCACATCCGAAGCAAGCGAAACACTGCTTGCCAATTCTCCAGAACTCCAAGTGCTTGGGATGTCTGTTTCTGAAACACCATAAGCACTTACGCGCCAACGAATCGGTTCGAATTTAAACCAATATGTCGTGCCTGCCATAAATGTGTAACTTGCATATGTCACACTGCTTGCTGTTGTGTCTTGCAAAATGACCGTTCTTGTTGTTGGCATAATAAATCCTAAAAATTTTTGGTTTTCATATGCCATAAATTCATCTGGATCGCCACTTTCCCAGTAGTATGTGTGCAAATAGAATGTTGTGCCATTTGATACAAAAGATTCTGAATAATCTGCAACATTTGTCAAATGTGTGTTGAAAGATGCATCATAAGAAGAAACTGCAATTTGTGGAAACATGCCGTCCTCGAAATAAAAATACTTCAATTGTGAGTCATATTTTAATGTTGCACCAACATATTTAAAGCAAAGATAAATTGTTGTCGCTGTTGTATTGTCTGCCAAAGTATAGGTACCGCTCGTAAATTCACTGCTAACCGTTTCTGATGGACTTGCCGAACCTATGACATAACCCATACACATCCAGCCTTGCGTATTAGAATTGCTGACTTTGATTGAAATTGTTTGTCCTGCCCTCATTGTTAATGTTGAAGCAGAAGTGATGCGTTGAGTTGAACTTGTTGTAGAATTTGAAGCAATCGTTGTTGTGGCATATGAAACACTGTATGCAAATCCACTTCTTGCTGTCGTGCTCCAAGTTCCATTTTCATTAAACTTAAAACTTAATGTTACACTTTTTGCTGTCGGCGTCCAGTTGGCATATAAAGTTGCATCCCCAGTAACGGGATATGAACTGCCATTTGAATATGTCGGCGTTGCTGTCAAGTTGGTAGAAGTGTTCCATCCATTTGCCGTAAATCCTGTCCTTGTAAAAGAATTGCTTGGAAGCGTGATTGATGAAGAATATGTCGACACAGATGAAACAGTGCCAGATCCACCATTTGCGTCGAAGGAAATAGTGCAATAGGCCATACTGCTGTAATTGGTCACAAACACAGCATAATAATCAGATGAAGATGATTCAACTGAACGATAGAGATATTCGTCCAAATTTGTAACAATTGTCCTTTCGTTTGCTGAATAAAGTGTGAAGTTGCTTGTTTCGTAGTACCAGTTAATATCAACTCCATTAAGTGTAGGAAGTTCGCCTAGTGTCGCATTGTTTGCTATAAACTTAACAGCATAGCCACTATCGCCATATCCAGTTAAATATCCACCGTCTTCGCTGTCATCAATTGTTTCACCACTTCCATCAAAGAAAACAATTCGCGTATAGTTATCTTCACTGCCATAAGTTTCTCCCGAATCCCATGATTGTCTAATTATTATCGCAGAAGAGAATTCGTATCCTGTATCTTGAGGACAATAAAACTTAATTGTCGTATCTTGAGTAATCGCCATATTAGAGTTCGTATCAAAATGACTTAAAGTCCAAGGATCTTCACACATAACAAGGTGAGACAATCGCCAAGAATCAAAATACCAGCCTTCATCATCCACTAAATTGTCAGGAATAGGCAAATATTGATATTTATCCCCATAAACCAAATCTACTGCGACAAGAACTTTGGTGGAACCATCTTCAGGATCATATACCTCTTCATAATAGATTCTTTGTCTAAAATCCGAATAATAATAACCAATCATATCCAACCATGTTGAAAACTGCGACTCAAAAGGTTCTATGGTTTTTCCGGTAAAAGGAGAATAAATTTCATCACAAGAAGATTCATAAAATACCGTCTGTACTTGCCAATCAAGGAAAGGAAGTCTATAACCACCATAGTAGTCCTCGTAGGATTCATCTTTGATTACCCATCTTTCACCAGAAAGACACCATTCAACTGTGGAAATAATGTCTGAATAATCATAATATGACACATCATCCGAAAGATAGTTGCTATTATTCGGAAAAGTACTACCCAAAGAACTAGAATAAAAATAATAGACATTGCTACAATTAACAATACCTGAACCTACTACATCTACGAGGTTGTCATTGTCGTACCACGCAGAGCCAGATTCTTGGAGAGTGCCCATATTGAAACAACCGGAAATTTCAACTCCATCTCCCAATCCAAAGATTCCACCAACACAAACATCCGTTGTCGAACCATAAGTAATAGATTTTAAAAAATTATATCTATTCTCAACTGAATCAGTTCTGCCTGTCTCACTAAAAATAGCATCAATCCAAGCAGAGCCATAAGACGAATCACAAAAAATCGTTCCCATATTGTAGGTTCCATAAATGTTCGCATTAATAATGAAACCAACAACACCTCCACAACAAATAACAGTTCCCCAGGCAGTGTCATACCCAGCACCAATATACATGATATTTGTCATGTTATAGCATTGATCTATCGTTGCACCACTGCTATCTGATGGATATAAACTGTCATAAAATGGAGCAGAACAATCATAAGCAATTGTGTAAAATCCATCACCAACAGTCCAATTCGCATAATCATCAATTTCATCATTCCAAACCATAAGATCGTTGTCAAAAAAACAATCTCCTGAACTAAGAACCCCCGCAATTCCACCAACGGTTTCTCCGATTATCACTTTGCCTCCGGCTAATAAGAATGGACTATATTGATAATTCATAAGTGCTTCTTCATTTATTGTAATACCATCAATTGCTCCACAGCATTGTGACAACAACGCGTCAATGGCATAACCAGCAATTCCTCCAACAATTCCAAATCCTACAACACTTCCATAATTGTTACAGCGCAGTATCACTCCACCGGCAGCAATCCCAACGATTCCGCCAACAACAGTAATTCTGTCTGAGTCATCAAGAGCCTCCTGCTCCCAATAAGCAACACAAGAATCACTTGAATTCATACAATTCTGAATTAGACAGTTGCTTGCATATGCTGCAATTCCTCCAACAGCATAATAATTCGGCAGTTTGTGTGCATATGCATATCCAAATGTTTCTACTTTGCAATCTTTAATAATTGAACCAACCGCAGCACCAACAAGCGTTCCGCCAACAACTTCAACATCTGTTATGACCGCATAATAGATTGATCCAAAAATGCAAACTTCTCCAAAATAACTTGTCCCCTCAGATACTGAACTCACGCCTGCATCCAAGGCGTTTTCTATGACTATTTTATGACGAACTCCATACTGGTCAAGTGCTGAATAGCCACCTCTGAAACTATGAGACGAATAATCATAAATCCCCGAATCATCAACTGGATCTGCATATCCTATAGATACAAATGTTTGAGCCTCTTCATAAGAAATGTAAATATCGTTTGTTTGTCGCAAATTACAGCCCTCAAAATTATAGCCTTCGTTTACTAATTGTGCCAATTGGCACAAGTCATCATAACTTTCAATCAAATAATCTTCCGTAATATCGTTTGAAACAACCTGTATCTCTGGGCTTGATTTTGGGGACAACAAAAAACCACACAATGCAATTGTGGAGAATAAAAAAACGCCAAGAATTGAAAATATAATTTTCTTCAAAATTTACCCCCCCGTTCAAAATTAACGAGGAAAATAAAAATTTCATTTCAGTCCAACATTGTTTTTAAATTTAATTCATATTTTAGTTTACAACTTAAAAACGCTCTTCACTCTTATTTTACATAATTTTTATATAATTACAAAA
>CAZQFT010000029.1:1880-3775 GCA_964592565.1 uncultured Lachnospiraceae bacterium | reverse complement strand
AGCAATTTTTTTAATTTTTACAATTAAAGATAAAAATAAAAGAAAAATAAGCAAAAAATACTGATTTTCTCAGCCTTTTTGTTTTTTTAAATATTCTTCAAAGTAATCTGGCAAGTTCACCTCAAATGTCATTTCCTGTTGTGTGCGAGGATGTGTAAATGAAATCTTATAAGCATGCAAAAGTTGCCCATTCAACCCCTTTACTTCGTGCCCATAAAGTTTATCTCCAACAACTGGATGATTTAGATGTTTTGCATGGACACGAATTTGATGAGTTCTTCCAGTCTGCAACATAAATTCAACCAGACAAGTTTTTTCAAAACGCTTCAAAACTTTATAATCCGTAATCGCAACACGCCCACTGCTTTGCACACTCATCTTTTTTCGGTCTTTTGGGTCACGCTTGATGTATGTTTCAATTCTGCCTGTGTCGTCCTTAGGATTCCCTTCCAAAAGCGCCAAATAATTTCTGTGGCATGTCTTGTTTTTAATTTGTTCCGCAAGACTGACATGCGCCATATCATTTTTTGCAATCAACAAAAGTCCACTCGTATCTTTATCAAGTCGATGCACAATCCCCGGACGCAACTCTCCGTTAATGCCACTCAAATCCTTAATTTTAAATAAAAGCCCATTAACAAGAGTTCCACTTTTTGTTGAACTGCATGGATGAACAACCAATCCTTGAGGCTTGTTGATTACCGCCAAGTCTTCATCTTGATAAACAATCTCAAAATCAACATCTTCTGCCTCAGTAGAAATCTTTTCGGGTTCTTGAATATCAACTGACACTTTCATGCCACTCTTTAAAGCCAAACCGGCCTTGACAACCTTGCCATCAACCAAAACTTTTCCATTTTCAATCAAGTTTTTAATGTGAGAACGCGAAAAATCTGGGAATTTTTGCAACAAAAAAACATCCAAACGCCCTACTATTTGGTCAATTTCAAAGGTCTTAATCATCCGAATCGTCCTTTAATGTTTTTTCAAATTCTTCCACGCTGTCACCCGTAACTTTTTTAGATTTTGAAGATTTTTTCATCTTTTTCTCTGTCAGTTTTTGAAATTTTTGTTCATCACTTGGCAACGCATCTTCCTCTGGCTTTTCAATCTTGATTATCTTTTTCTTATGGTCTTTCACAAGATAAATAATCAAATAAATTACAAACAAAACAACACCAACACAAAGTGCTACATCTGCAAAATTAAAAACTGGAAATGATTGCCAAAAATCAAACTGAATAAAGTCACGCACATATCCAAAAACAATTCTGTCATAAAGGTTGCCAAGTCCTCCTGCAAAAATGAAGGCACAAGCAACTGTAACAAGCCACAAATTTTTTCCATCTGATTTTTCTTGAAGAGAAATGCTCACATAATAGTAAGCAAAAATTGCCAAATACACTATTTCCAAAACAATCAAGAACACTTGTTTTCCTGCAAGCATTCCCCATGCAGCACCATAGTTGTGTACCAACTTAAAGTTAAACAAATATGGTATCACATTTACTGTTTCATTTCCAAGTGTGGCATCAAAAATGTACTTGGTCACAAGGTCAAGTACCAAAATCACGGCCATAATTGCACACATTACGCCAAATTTAATCCAAAATTTCTTCTTCACAAAGCCCCTTCTCTTAGTTGATTTTTATTCAAAATTCATAAATAAATATTAATTTTTTAAGTTTTTTCTTGTTTTTTTTAATTATTCTTTCTCAATTTCCATGTTTTTTGGCAAAAAGATGTATAGGTTTTTGTCTACTTTCTCTTCATTTGCACCCAAAACATCAATAACACCATGATAATAATCCAAAATTTTGTTTTTTTCGGTCAAATTGCAACCTCTAAAATCAATAAAAAATGGAATTTCTTTCTTTAAAAGGTCTATTTTGTCT
>CAZQFT010000029.1:0-1870 GCA_964592565.1 uncultured Lachnospiraceae bacterium | reverse complement strand
TGTCTTTACAATCCTCAAAATTTTGTGGATAAAAAACTTTAATTCCATCAATTTCGTCTGGCAATTTTTGAGAAACTTTTAAATTGTATGATGCTTTTTGTGTCGATTTTTGCTTTTGTTTTACAACTTTAACATCATCCCCCTCAAACCCAAAAAATCTGTAAATATAATCCATAAACCCCATAATTCACCTTTTTTGAAAACATTGTTTTGTCTTTTACTTGTATATGATATCATAAAACTTTGATTTTTCAAAATAAATATTGCCTCTCAAACCAAAATCCCTAAAGAAAATCTTCTATTAACAAATCTATTAAAACAAAATTTCATAAAATATAAAAAGCACACCTTAAAGATATGCTTTGTTTTAAATAATGGCCAAATTGTTGTTTACACCAATCTTCAATCAATTTATTTGGATTGCGATAAGTTCTTGTTCCATAATTTGAAGATGTAAAATCTTTGTGATAAACTCTCTCTTTTCCACAATGAGGGCATGTCGCAGTAATTATGTATTTCATTGTTTCGGTTGAATAATAATCTCCTTGGATTGTGCTTTGTTCAACATTGTCTTGTATTGAATCCAACTCCCATTCATATGCACAACCATGCAAATCACAACCACACTTGAGGCAAATTTTCTTAGCTGTTTTCCTTGCAGATGCAAACAAAATTGCCGCTATAAACACAGCAAACGCCCCCGCACCAATCAAAATATAACAAAGAATTGACGGCTCAACTGTAATCCAAGAATAAACACCATAGGCCGCAGCGCCCAGTCCTGCCAATACAAATTAAAATCCAAACAATCTTAATAATCTACATTTTGTCTTTTTGTTCATAAGTCCCCACCACTCAAATATTAATTATTCTATCACATAAAATTTTACAACCAAAATGATTTCAACAAAAAACATAAAATTCATTAACATAATATGTTTTATTAATTCTTCTTAAAAATTTAAATTCCTAATAGTCATAGAATTAAATAAAAAACTAAGTTCAGTATTTTTATTATAATACAACTATCTAATAACATGGGGAGCAAACTTACTTACAAAATTAGCATGATGAAGTCACAGGAATTGCGACAGCAACAAAAAAAGACTGAAATTCAGTCTTTTTTTATCGCATTATTCAATAATTGAAGAAACAACGCCTGAACCAACTGTTCTGCCACCTTCACGGATAGCGAAACGAAGTCCTTGTTCGATAGCGATTTCTTTGTTAAGAGTGATTGTCATCTTAACGTTGTCGCCAGGCATAACCATTTCTACGCCTGCAGGAAGTTCGATTGTTCCTGTAACGTCAGTTGTTCTGAAATAGAATTGTGGTCTGTAACCATTGAAGAATGGAGTGTGACGTCCGCCTTCTTCTTTCTTCAATACGTATACTTCAGCGTCAAATTTTGTGTGTGGTTTAATTGAACCAGGTTTGCAAAGAACTTGTCCTCTTTCGATTTCTGTTCTTTGGATACCACGAAGAAGGATACCAACGTTAAATCCAGCGATACCTTCATTAACTGTTTTTCTAAACATTTCAACGCCAGTAACAACTGTTTGTTTCTTAGAGCCCATACCGATGATTTCAACAACATCGTTAACTCTTACAACACCTCTTTCAATTCTACCTGTAGCAACAGTACCACGACCTGTGATTGTGAATACGTCTTCAACTGGCATCAAGAAAGGTTTGTCTGTGTCTCTTTCTGGTTCTGGAATATAAGAATCCAAAGCGTCAAGCAATTCTTGGATAGGTGCACATGCTGGATCATTTACATTTCCTGCTTGAGCAGCTTCCAAAGCTTTAAGAGCTGAACCCTTAACGATTGGAGTTGTATCTCCTGGGAATCCATATTCAGAAAGAAGGT
>CAZQFT010000028.1:0-8952 GCA_964592565.1 uncultured Lachnospiraceae bacterium | reverse complement strand
AGTTCAACGACGGTTACAATGAGAGGGTCTCAGACTATTTCTCTAACCACAATCACTGCTGCAAGCGGTTGGGCTTGCGTTGGATATGAAATTAATGGAACAAAATATTTTGCTACAGAAAGTGCCCTTTCAAGTCAGTCAATCAATATTTCAAACAGTGCCAGTACGATTTGTCTACTTTTTAAGAAAATTAGCGATAATAGGGTTGAATTTGAATAAAAAACTTGCTGAGAAATCAGCAAGTTTTTTTATGTTATTTTTCTCTTTGTGTTTTTGATTTGGTCTTATTTAAGATTGAAGAAAGATTGTTTTTTGTCTTTTTAAATTCTTTAATTTTATCTTCCAATTTTTCAATTTCTTCGGTGTATTCAAGATTTTCTTGTTTTAATGCCTGTTCATATTTCTCTTCTGCATTGTTTACAGCATTCGAAGTGATTGTACGATTGTTTGCTATATCAAAAGTAATTTTTTTGTTCATTCTCATCATCAATATGCTGTCAAGGATTCTTTTGTTGTCAAGAATTGCTTCATTAAGAAGTTCTATTCTTGCTTCATATTGTTTAATTTTGCCTGTTGCGTAATCGATTTTCTCTTGTAATAATTGTTCGTTAGTTTTTAACATAATCCCTCCAAAATAATTTGTGATATACATATGATAGCACTGATGACGATGGTTGTCAACACTAATTTTGACAAAATATATGCAATTATGCTTTATTTTTGCCTTTTTCTTGTATTTGAAGATACATTTTCCTTTGTAAAATATATTTGAGGCAAGAAGTGTGAAGATTGTTATTGAATATGTTTTGATTGAAAATATGCTCATAAATTTGATGTCGCTCAAATCCACTGCACTTTTGACAAAAGAGAAAGGGCGACTTTTTTTGCTGTCCTCATTCTTGGGTGGGTGCATAACTGTTGTTTTGCCGCTTTTTAACCTGAGTGCAGTTGGCTCTTTTTTGGTCGAGGTTGGACTTGCGTGCGTGTATGTTTGCATATCCTTTAAATTTAAAACCTTTAAAAAATTTATTCGGTTTTTTTTGACTTTTTTTATTGTGACATTCCTATATGGTGGGGCTTGCTTTTTTATTGAAAGATATTTTGGTTTGCAGTCCACAATTATTGTGCTTTTCCTTGTGTTTGCTGTGTTTGTAACAATCAAATTTTTAAGCAGACACATTCAGCGAAAGCAGAATGTTGAAAATTTTTGCTTTGAAGCAGAGATTGAGAATTTGGGAAGCAAAACAAAATGGAGGGCGTTTTTGGATACTGGAAATTTGCTTTTTGATCCACTTACGCAAAGTCCAGTAATTCTTATAAACTTTAAAGTTTTTAGTTCGTTGTTCAAGGAAATTGAAATTATGGATGTGCTTACACGGTCGAAAAAAGTCAAATCGCTTAAACTTGCACATTATATCAATTTTAACACTTTGAATAATTCGGATCAGGTCTTGGTTTTTCAGGTAGACCGCCTTCGCGTGGGGGATAAAGTGCTTAATAAACCAATTTTGGGGCTTTCGCTTAAAGACTTTAATCAGGCTTTTGGCTCGGACATAATTTTGCATAACAGTTGTGTTGCTTAAACAAAAATGGAGGTTGGATATGAATTTTATTTTGAAAATTAAACTCTTGATTTGGAAAATGTTGCATCGCGAAGACTGCGAGTGTGCTGAGAATATTGTTTGTTATGTTTGTGGCGGAAAGGCACTTCCTCAACCGCTTGAAAGCGAAGAAGAATTGGTGCTTTTGGAAGAGGTTAAACTTGGAAATTTAACTGCACGAGATAAGTTGATTGAACACAACTTGCGTTTGGTGGTTTACATTGCCAAAAAGTTTGAAACCTCAGGTATCGAACTTGAAGATTTGATTTCAATTGGTGCGATTGGACTGATTAAAGCGGTAAAGACATACAGCATTGACAAGAAAATTAAACTTGCCACTTATGCCAGCCGCTGCATTGAAAACGAGATTTTGATGCAACTTAGAAAAAACACAAGGCTTAAGAATGAGATTTCGCTTGACGAACCTCTGTCATCTGATGGCGAGGGGAATGAACTCCTTTTGGCGGATATAATTTCTGTTGATGAGGATAGTGTTTCAAAAAACATTGAAACATCTGCGGAGAAACAAATTTTGATGAGTGTGCTGGAAAAACTTGACAGTCGCGAGCAAATGATTATGTATTTGCGATTTGGTTTGGCAGGAAATGAAGAGAAAACGCAGAAAGAGGTAGCAGATATTATGGGCATAAGTCAGAGTTATATTTCAAGAATAGAGAAGAAAATTTTGGTTAAATTGCGTAAAAAATTGCAGAAGGCTGCGGAATTTTAGCGATTTTTGTCTAATATTTTTTCTTTTGCATAGTTTTTCAACCTCTCGGACATGATATATCCATCTTCAATTTTAGGGGGCGGATTATGGCAAACAGAGTTGTAATTTCGGGAGTCAACACGGCAACCTTGCCTAAACTTAAAAATGCTGAAATTATGGAACTTCTCAAAAAGGTCAAAGCAGGAGATGAGTTTGCTCGCGACCAGTTTGTTGTTGCAAATTTAAGGCTTGTTCTTTCTGTTGTTCAGCGCTTTTCTGGGCATGCTGAGAAGGCGGACGACATGTTTCAAGTGGGATGTGTAGGACTTTTGAAAGCAATTGACAACTTTGATGATACACTTAATGTTCGTTTCTCGACCTATGCCGTGCCAATGATTGTTGGCGAGATTAGGCGTTATCTTCGCGACAATAACTCGGTGCGAGTTAGCCGTTCGATAAGAGATGTTGCTTATAAGGCGTTGCAAGCAAAAGAAAAATATGTCAAAGAAAACAATGCGGAGCCAAATTTGGAGCAAATCGCCCAGATGCTTGAACTGCCTTTAAGAGAGGTGACTTTTGCACTTGATGCAATAAGTGAAACTATTTCGCTAAGTGACCCAGTATACAACGATGGCAATGAACAGATTAGGATAATGGATCAAATAAGTGACGACAAAAACTGTGACGAGGACATGATGGAGAAATTATCGCTTAACGATGCAATCAAAAACCTTTCAGACCGAGAGAAAGAAATTTTGCTGATGAGATATTATGTAGGAAAAACGCAAATGGAAGTCAGCGAAGAGGTGGGGATATCTCAAGCACAAGTTTCGCGTCTTGAAAAAAACGCCTTGAAATTGATTAAGAATTTTTTGGATTGATTTAAAGGAAAAATTTTTGCTTGTTGCAAATTATTTTCAAAAATAATCATTTTTTGACAAAAAACGACATATAAAGTTTCCATGGAAACATCATTTTTAGAACTTAGATGTAAAGAAGTGGTCAATGTTGTTGATGGTCGCAGGTTGGGGCATATTGTTGATGTTGTTTTTAATCTTCAAACGGGATGCCTTTCTGGTATGGTAGTGCCGGGCGATAAGAACTTTTGGAATGTCTTTAAAAACAGTATGGAACTTTTTATTCCTCTATCTCAGATTGTTAAAGTAGGTGAGGATACAGTCTTGGTAGAACTATTTGCAACCAATGCGAGCAATTCGACATATATTTTAGGAAACGACAAAAAAAACAAAAAATGACCTTGACAAAGTTAACTTTTTATGTTATTATTTGGCTCTCATAAAAAATAAGGGGTAAAAACATGCAAATGAACAATATCAGCGGCAGGGCTGCACATCTTAGAGATACATTTTTGGGTTGTGAACAAGAATACTTGAAAAGTTTAAGGAAAAATCCAAGATTTTACAAGACTGTTGAAAAACTTAACCATGATTATAATTCCGACAAACTTTATTGTATGGCTGTGAAGAGCATTCAAAAAATCGAACTTGGTCAAGTGGAACCAGAAAAACTTGAATCAGAAGAACTTTTCATTCTGGCGTCTTTGTCTGCAATTGTAGACTATGAAAAAGTGCTTGAAAAGGTAAGGGTTCCAGAGGACTACGGCAGGGAAAGATAAAGAAAACCTAAAAAAGAAAAACAGCGGTTATGCTGTTTTTTTTGTTGTATGAAATTTTGAGTTTGATTTTAAATTTGGTCTTATATAGGATTTGTAATATAAAATGCCAATAAATTGACAAGGCGAATTTACATTTCTGTGATGAGTTTGATGAAGTTTGTTACATCTTTGAATTGGCGATATACGCTGGCAAAACGAACATATGCAATTTCATCAACCGCTTTGAGTTTTTCCATAATCATTTCACCGATTTCTTGAGATGGAATTTCTTGTTTCAAAGAATTTTGAATTTGCTTTTCAATATCTTCAGCCATTGCATCAATTTGAGCGATTGAAACTGGACGCTTTTCACAAGCCTTAATCATTCCGCACTTAATTTTTTCGATGTTGAAAGGTTGACGGCTGCCGTCTTTCTTTATGACCAAAATTGGGACGGTTTCCACAGTTTCATATGTAGTAAATCTTCTTCCGCAACCAAGACATTCGCGTCTGCGTCTGATTGAATTTGATTCGTCTGTGCTTCTTGAATCTAAAACTTTGCTTTCTTCACATTGGCAATATATACATTTCATTTGTTGATACTCCTTAAATCGTAAACATTATAACACAACATATTGTGGTTTGCAAACTTTTTTGTCATAAAATGCAAAAAAATGCTATTTTGCATGGCTTGGACATATATTTTTGTATGATAACTTTAGACAGTGTTAAGAAAAATCAGATTTATCACATCGTGGGTTTCAATGGCGATGACAATCTTTTACGTCGCTTTTTGGAACTTGGATTTACTGTTGGACAAAAAGTGAAGGTTGTTTCTTCATCCTTGATGAGGAAAGTGTTTTTGGTTGAAATTCGAGGTTATTTGCTCAGTGTACGCAGGGAACTTTTAAATCGAATTGTTGTCGAGTAAGGGGTGTTTATGGAGAAAGTTTTGTTGGTTGGAAATCCAAATTCTGGGAAAACGACACTTTTCAACAGCCTTGCAAAAGCAAATGAGCATGTTGGTAATTGGCATGGGGTTACGGTTGAGAACAAAAGCAAGGTTTTTGATTGTGATGGCCAAGAGTTTGTTTTGGTGGATACGCCGGGACTTTATTCTCTTGAACCACTTTCTTTCGAAGAAAAAGTTGCTGCTGAAACAATTTTGAGTGTAGAAGAAAAGAAAATTATCAATCTTTGCGACCAAAACAATTTGCAAAGAAACCTTTATCTTACACTTTGTTTGATTGAGAAAGGTTGTGATGTGATTGTGACAATTAATGAGATTGACAGACGACCAATTTTTAAGGTTAATTTTGAAAAATTAAGCAAGACACTTGGTGTGCCTGTTATTGGAATTAATGCCGAAAAGAAAGTCGGAATTGACAAACTTAAAAAAGCATTAAGACAACCTTTCAAAAAAACGAAATTGCCATATTTGGACAAACTTGGCAAAGGAATGAAAGAAGATGCTGCTTTGAGATATGAATTTATCGACCAAATTTTGAAAGAGTGTGCTGTGCGTTCAAAGGCGGTTTATGGCAAAAGCAAGGCGGACAAAATTTTGCTAAACAAGTGGTTGGCTTTTCCTGTGTTTCTGATTATTTTGTCGGCAGTTTTTTATTTAACTTTTTTCTCGCTTGGAGCATTTCTTTCTGATGTGTTGAGTGGTTTTTTAAATCTCATTACAACACCGCTTTTGAATTTGGTGGAAAACTCTTTTGGACAAGGTTGGATTTATGAACTTTTCAATGTGGCAATCTTTGGTGGAGTTGGCACTGTTTTGTCATTTTTACCACAAGTTGTTTTGTTGTTTTTCTTTTTGTCGGTTTTGGAAGACAGCGGCTACCTTTCGCGTGTGGCGTTTATTTTTGAGGATATCTTGGGCAAGATTGGGCTTTCTGGAAAAAGTGTTTACACGCTGCTTATGGGGTTTGGATGCTCGACAACTGCAATCATGACTTCTCGAAATATGGAGGACAAAAATGCAAAAATTAAAACTGCTCTCATTTGTCCTTACATGAGTTGCTCGGCAAAAATCCCGATTTACACAGTTATTGGTGGGGCGTTCTTTGGGGCAAAAAACATCTTTTACATTATTGGACTTTATCTGCTGGGTGTGGTGGTCGCACTTGTTATTTCCAAGATTTTGGACAGCACTGTTCTTAAAAGCAAAAAACAGAGTTTTATTCTGGAATTTCCACCTTACAGAAAAACATCTTTTAAACGAGTTGGAAAAATTTTGTGGAGTAATCTTAAAACATTTCTTTTTAAAGTCGGAACAGTTATGGTTTCAATGAATGTTGTGATTTGGCTTTTGTCATCCTTCAGTTTTTCTTTTTCCTATGTTTCAACTTCTGGTGGAGTGAGTATGCTAGAGTCATTCGGTAGGTGGCTGGCTCCGATTTTTACTCCGCTTGGTTTTGGAAACTGGGCAATCGTTTCGGCACTTCTGGCAGGGCTGGTTGCAAAAGAAGTGGTTGTGTCATCAATTGCAATGTTCAACGGAATTGATGCTTCTGCCAGTAGGCTGCTTGCTGAATCAATCACGCTATCAACAAGCGTAGTGTTTTTTGCCTCAAAGGCAAGTGTGATTTCGTTTTTGGTCTTCAGTCTGCTTTATACACCTTGTATTGCATCGATTTCAATGCTGTTGCAAGAAATTGGGAAAAAGTGGACGATTTTAAGCATTGCAATTCAACTTTTGACCGCTTATGTGGTGTCATTTGTTATTTATAATATCTTCTTAGCATTTGAAATTTTTGGATTTGTTAAGCCTTTTGTTACAATTATTACTTTGACAGTGATTATGGTGGCAGTTTATATCATAATCAAAAAGATAAGGCAGGGACAAACCTGCCCAAACTGCGAGGGTTGTGATAAAGATTGCAAAAACAGAAAGAATTGAACGGCGGCTGATTTTTATTAATTTTGTTTAAATGTTTGATTAAATTTTTTCTTTGTGTTATATTTATAACATGATTAAACCAGTTGTTGCCATTGTGGGCAGAGCAAATGTGGGAAAATCGACATTTTTCAACAAAATTTGCGGAAGAAGAATAAGCATTGTGGATGATGTTGCGGGGGTTACTCGTGACAGACTTTATGCTGACGCAAATTGGTGCGGCAAAGATTTTACGCTTGTTGACACTGGCGGTGTAGAGTTTGACAGCGAGGATATTTTTCAAAAGGAAATCCGCGAACAGGTTATGCTTGCAATCGAAAATGCAACAGTTATTATATTTGTCGTTGACGGAAAAACAGGGATTACTCAAGCAGATGAAGATGTCGCAAAGTTGCTGAGAAAACAAAAAGTCCCTGTGGTGCTTGTTGTAAACAAACTTGACAATTTTGATGTAAGTGCCACATATGAATTTTACAGCCTTGGGCTTGGTGATCCAATGCCAATTTCTTGTGCTCAAAGCAAGGGTGTTGGCGATGTTTTGGATGCTGTTGTTTCATATTTCCCAGAAGACTTGAAGCAGGAAGAACTTGAGGGGATTAAAATCAGCCTTGTTGGGCGTCCAAATGTAGGGAAAAGTTCGCTTATGAACCGCCTTTTGGGCAAAAAACGCGTGGTTGTCAGTGATGTTGAGGGGACAACTCGTGACAGCGTAACAGTACCTTTCAGGTGTAACAAAAAAGACTATTTCTTGATTGATACGGCTGGGCTTCGCCGTCAACGCTCTGTTGAAAAACAGTCAGTTGAGGGTTACTCGGTGCTCAGAAGCATGAGCGCAATTGAAATGAGTGATGTTGTTTTGATTGTTTTGGACGCAACAAAAGAGGTCAGCGAGCAAGATGTTCGCATTGCAGGCTATGTGCATGAGGCAAAGAAGCCAAGCGTTGTTCTTGTAAACAAGTGGGACGAAAAGACAATGTCAAAAGACGAGTTTACAAAAATTTTGAAAGAAAAACTTTCATTTATGGATTACTTCAAAGTGCTTTATGTTTCGGCGCTTACTGGGACGGGCTTGTCTGAAATTATGAAAATGGTTGACTTTGTGTATGAAAACGCGTCAAGAAGGATATCAACAGGAATATTGAATGAAATTTTGCACGATGCGATTTTAAATTTTGAACCACCTTCAAAAAATGGCAAGAAATGCAAGATTATGTTTGCAACGCAACCAAGCACAAATCCGCCAAAATTCGTATTTTTCTGTAAAGAACCAAAGAACATTAATTTCTCGTATGAGCGTTATTTAGAAAACAGGCTGAGAGAAAAAGTTGATTTCTCAGGAACGCCTATCGAACTTTCATTTAAGGGGAAGGAGGAAGAATGATTTATTTACATCTTACCTTGGCATTTATTGCAGGTTATTTGATTGGCAATATAAACTTTGCCAGAATTTTCTCGTGGATGTTTGCAAAGAAAGACATTACAACGGTTGGAAGCAAAAATCCAGGAACAATGAACATGCTTCGCACCAGAGGGCTTGGAGAGGCTGCACTAACATTGCTTGCAGAAGCGATTAAGTCAGGGGCGCCAGCAATTGGTGGATATTTCTTGTTTGAACATTTCTTTTCAGGCTTTGGACATCTTGCATACTTTTTGATTGCATTTGGAGCAATTGTCGGACACTGCTTTCCAGTTTTCTATCGTTTTAAGGGTGGTAAAGGTGTTGCTTGCACATTTGGAATGTTCGCATTTCACCCAAATTTGTGGTGGATTTCGTTGATTGTGTTTGCATGCTGCTTTGTACTCTTCTTCTTTATTGACTATGGCTTCATCATTTCATTCACTTTCATTATAACAATGACGATTGTTGCAACTTGCATTTTTACAATCTACAACTTCCCACTTTGGATTGCATTGATTGTAATTTTGTGGATAAACTGCTTGCTTATTGTGTTTATGCATCGTGGAAACATTAAACGCCTTTGCACAGGCACAGAAAATAAAGTGAATTTCAGAGAAAAAGTTTTCAAACGCAAAAAGACACACGAAAGCATGGCTTCTGCAAGCGAGGATGATGTTCCACTTGGGGAGGACAAAAAGGAATAAATATTTTGATACAAAAAGA
>CAZQFT010000027.1:0-9044 GCA_964592565.1 uncultured Lachnospiraceae bacterium | reverse complement strand
TGAAAAAACTTGCTCTTGGATTTTTAAGTGTTTTTATGCTTTTGGGAGGCGTTCTTTTGTCAGCGTGTGACACAAAGGTTTCACTTTCTCTTTTGACGAGTGAGGAAGTTACTATTGTCACAAATGATGAAACGGCAGAGAATTATAGTAAATATACCGTTGAGACAAAAGTTGAAAATTCGTCTGAAGGAATTAGGGCTGAGATTTTGGAAGGAAATGATGTTGTTAAACTTTCATCGATTTCATCCAAAAGTAATGGAAGATATTCTTTTGACATTGAAACTCTTGAAACACAAAAGAGTGGGAAAGCCAAGGTCAAGGTTTCTTCTGTTGAAGATCAATCTCAGAGCAAGATTATTTATGTAAATGTTGATACGGTTTTGGATGATTTACATGAAGTTGAAGATGATAATGTTGATGCGAAGTCAAATCGTTATGTTGTCAAGAGCAGTCAATCGGTTTACAGCATAGATGATGCTCAAATAACAACTTTAGATGTCAAAGACTATTTTGAGTTTAATCCAATTACTGCAAATGTTTATGATATCGTTTGGTCGTTTGAGGATGGGACTTTTTCGATTGTTGATGGGAACGATGTTTTGGCGTTGATTGATGGAAATAGAATTTGGATTTCGTCAAAATATAATTTTCAAACCATAACATTGAAGGCAACTGACACAAAGAAAGGTGCAAACAATATTGTTGAATTTGATGTTATTGACAATTCGACAATTCAAAGTTTTGTTCTTGGTGGACAAGAAATTTATAAGGATGGAGTAATTAATATCTCTGACCCTGTAAGTTTCAATCTTGTTAGAAACAACATTAACTTATCAAATATTGCGGGCGAACTTGTTGTCAATACGCAATATGACATAAGCCTTGTTCCAAGTATTCGTATTAATGGAGTTGAGTTGACAAGAGCAGAATGGCTTGAATATTTTACAATTGACATTGAAAAGCCAGAAAGAGACGCTGCAAATAATCAGACTACTTACAGTTTTGTTATTAATGCATATGACGCACTTGTTTACAACAAATTTGGCGACATAAAACTGGATTTCAACATTGAATATAACTATTATTCTCACTATGTGGACAGCGGTGCTGATATTACGCTTAAAACTTACTATCAAGCAACAGGGGTTGAGGTTTTGAATGCGAGCAGTGAGAGTTTGAAGGATGGCTCAATAAGCGTATTTTCAAACTATGTTGATGCCGAAGGATATTTGATTAGAACAATTTTGATGCCTGACGATGTTGGACTGATTGATGATTCTTACTGGATTGTCTTTGAAGAAAATCCTACATACTTCTCTACATTCTATTATCGTGGAAGGGAACTTACATTCACTCAAGATGGCGACAACTTTGTTTCAGAAAGAATTTTAAATGGCTCAAATGTTTATGTTGTTGCGACAGAAAAGTTTGATGCTTATGAAAATGTAAAAGCAAGTTTTATTCCTTGCTCAAATACAAATATTCAAAGTTCTGTAAAGATGAACTTCTATAAAATCTCAAAAGGAAATCAACTTGATGTAAGCAACACAGAAGGTGAGGACAAAGAGTTTTTTGTTTCTTCAAGTTTGAATTCTGACAGAAAGGATACATTTGTGTTCAAAATTTCTGGCGTGTCGACAATTTCTGGTGTGAGCATTAAGAATGATAATGAGAAGTTTGAATTTTCGAACCTAACAGTTGTTGAAACGGGCGAGGATGAGGGCGAACCATTTGTTATTGCACAATTCAGTGTAGAACTTAACGATTATGACTTTGAAGACCAATCGACATTCTGTTTTGTACACATTTCTGGTAAGGTTTCAGGGAATTTTGTGATAAAATCGTTTATCCCATTGCAAACGGTTTCAATAACAAACAATGATAAAGCCACTTCAAATGCCTTTAACGAAAGAAGTGAAAATCAAAGTTATATCATAAGTGCGGAAGGTATTGTCGAAAAGGATTTGACGGCTGAAAGTACGTCACTTTCTGGAATTATGCTTGAGGCCGGAACTTCTTTGCCACTTCTTACAGATACAAGAAATGCGACACTTAGCAGTGTGGGAATTGAGTATAAATTTTTGACCTATGACATGCTTAAATCTGCAATCAAAAACAAAGAAGGTTTGACGGATGATGACGAAGAGCAAATTGAGCAATTGGCTTCAGCAGTTCTTAAAGGAAAATCTATTGCGACTGCAGCTGTCGAAATTTCTTCTCTTGACTATGTGGCTTTGAATTTGTATAGCAACTTTATGACCCTTGAAGAGTTTGAGGCATTGGGGCAGACCTATTTCTCTGTAAGTGACAATAAGTTGGTGCTTAACGATAAGGAATTTAAGGGTGTTGTTTGTGTAGTTTATAATGGCTATAACAATGACCATGCTGCAAGAACTGTTTTAAGATTTTTTACAATTGAAAGTTTTTATAAAGTAACGCAACTTTCTTCAAATGTTGAAACTGCAAAACTTTATACAACAGAAACTTTAAGTGAAACTGATATGGCAAGAGCGTCTGTGTTTGTTACATTGACATTGAGAAATGACAGTAAAGTTCCAACCTACACAAATGATTTGTCTTTAATTACATTTGTTTCTGCAAATAATGAGGCGAGCGGAAATGCGTATCCTTTTGAAAACGGAAGTGCTGACGGCTCATTCAATGCAAATCAAGCGACTTTGACTTCAAACGGATTTTATACAATAAGTGATATTGGGTTTGCACTTTCTGGACGCGCATTCAAGTTTAAGATTACTGCAAATTCAACAAAATTGCAGGGGCAAGTTAGAGATATTTTGAAGATTGTTTATCTTGATGAAAACGGCTTTAAGAAAGAGACTGAAGTTCAAATTGAAATTCAAAATGTTAAGCGTCTTGAAACTATTGAATGGACAACAAGAACAATTGATAATGAAATCTATTTCAATACAACCTCAAATGATGGAACTCAACAAGAATTTACCATTTCAACATCATTTACACCAAGTGATGCAAATGATCCTTCTCTTTATCCATTGTATATTCCACTTGCTGGAAATACGACAGACCTTGATATAACTTTCTCTTCAATTGGACAAACAATCAACCTTACTCTGTCGACAGATAAGGGTGGTTATGGTTATTTATATTTGCTTCCAAGTGACATGGTTAAAACCGTCAGTGTTGGCGGGTTGCCACATCTTTTGTTGTATAAATATGAAGAAGATGTGAATGGGCAAATTACTGAAACTCCTGTGTTGAAGCCTTTGTCTAAAATTATGGATTATTACGAACAACTTGTTGATGAAAGCAAGAGAACGACAGAGTTTGACCAATATTTCTTGAATAATGACGGCGAAAAGATTTATTACAAAGACCTTATTCTTCAAATCAGGGTTACAATTGCGGACGGCTCAAGTGAAGAAATGGCGTTAAGACTTTACAGTCAATCAGACTTAAAAGGTATCAATAACGGTGCAAAGTTGTATTACGAAGTTATGAATGATATTGTGCTTTCTGGCTGGGAAACTTTGTCTGAGTTTGAATTTAAAGGCACTCTTTTTGGAACAAATGAAGACATAACTTTAACTTTTGACAGCAAACAAATTGGGGTAACAAACCAAACTTCTGGGCAACTTTTCGGAACTATTGCAAGCGAAGGTGTTGTTAAAAATTTGACCTTGGCTGGAAAAGTGTCAGGTTCGGGTTTTGTGGCAGACATAAACAAAGGTACTATTGAGAATGTTGATATAAATGTTTATTATGAAAATGGGCTCTATTTACCAAGTGTTGTTGAGTTTACTGGAACTGGTGGGGTAGGTACTTTTGTTGGACACAATGTGGGTAGTATTTTAAACAGTAACAGCTATGGTGTATCAATCGATGCAACATGTTCATATGTTGGCGGAATCGCTGGAACGAACAGTGGACTTATTTCTGGCTGTGGCGTGGAATTTTATGATTTTGTTGATGCAAGCGAAACTGAGTATAAAAACACATTTAAAGTTAACACTGCAGTTGTTGGAGGAATTGTTGGGTCTGCAGCGGCAACGAGCAGAATTCAAAAATCTTATGTTTATGCATATTCTTTAACAGGTGATGAAAAAGGCATTTCGGAAATCTTTGATGGTGCAGGAACGAAAGCGGCATTTATGGCTCAAGTTGAACAAACTGGTGCAACAGTAGAAGAATGTTTTGCTTATCTTGGCACTTTGGGCATAGATTATACTGCAACAGGCGGAATTGCAGCAAGCGTTAAAAATTCATATATTACTTGTCAACTTCAAAATGGAACTAACCCAGATGGCTCGATAAACTATGATGTAAAATCAATTATTTATAATCATAATGGTGCAAAGACAGAGCTTACTGAAACGGAGATTGGTAACAGTGTTGACTGGTCTAATTTGCAAGCAAGTTTGTCAAAGACGATTTGGGAACTGGAAAATATTGACAGTGGTGTAAACTTTGGCTTTATGCATCTTAAAAATGTAAAACAAAGCGAGGCAAAAGAGGTTTCTGACTTGAGTATTCAAAACATCACCGAGCCCTATATGAAAGCATTAAATTCAGGGCTTAAGACTGTTGATGGTGTTGATTATGAAAGTGGAATTCTGTTTGCTTATGACACAGTTTTGACAGTTTCAGATGCAGTAGAACTTTCTGTACTTACATCACTTAACACAATCTATCTTAAAGATTTGTTTGGTGTGACGGATGCACAAGCGCAAAGTTTGCTTATTACATCTTCAAGCAGAGATATCTCAATAAGCAAAAACTCAATCAGGGTTTTAAGTTCGAATTTAACAGAATTTGACTTGGTTGTTCATTCGAAGATGAACTTT
This sequence comes from uncultured Lachnospiraceae bacterium, assembly GCA_964592565.1. Lineage (GTDB taxonomy): Bacteria > Bacillota > Clostridia > Christensenellales > UBA1242 > Caccovivens. The sequence continues at coordinate 4,221 of CAZQFT010000027.1, read as the reverse complement.
GCAAAAGAGAAGATATTTAAAGTTGTGATTTTAAACAACTTGCCAAAAGTTACGATGCTTGTTGACGGCCAACAACTTCAAAACAAACAAGTTTTGCTTTTACAAACAGGCTCTGTAAACACAATAAGTGTTGTTTTCAGTCTTGACAATTCAATTTATCTTAGTGGCAAAGATTTTTATGCGGCTGAAGTTAATGATTATGATATGTATGTAACTTTGGATGGTTTGGATGCTGACAGTTCAAATGTTTCAAAATCTTTAAACGGACAAAAACTTAATCTTACAGGCGTTGATGCACATGAAAATAACGCAACAACTGCTGTTCAAGCACAACTTAAAATAAATGGTTTGGAAGAAATTTATAATGATGTTGTAAAAAAGACAGTAACAAATGAATTTGCTGTTTCTGTGTTTGATGGAGCGACATCTTTGGCGCTTAATAATGCAGATGGACTCAGTCTTAAGCCATCTGAATTTGCAAGTTTTGAAGTGTTGATGCAAACGGATGAAAGAAGTGACAATATTGTTCTTTCACTAGAATATAACGAAATTGAAATTTTGGATGAAGATGACACTGACAACTATGCAAAATTCGTTGTTGATGGAAATCTTACACTTGAAGTTTCATGGACGGAAAACACTGTTGAGGGAACTTCATCATATTCAAAAACCTTCAATGTTTTGGTTAAAGTTTCCTCTGATACAAGGCATTTGGTTGATAAGGCGTATGCATTAAATCTCAATGTCAATGCATCAAGTTTGAAGAATGATGAGAGATATCTCAAGACTCTTCCTATAAACATCAAAACGCAAGATATTTCAGATGTTGATGTTATGGTGTATGACATCAAGAGTAGACAAATTAAAAATTCAGTTCTTTATCTTACCGCTTCAACTTCAAAAACAACGGCACTTGCACCATCTTCAGATGCGATTGTGGCAGTGGTGGTTGATCCTGCTTATGCGATGATGAGTCACTTTACTTTGACCTATTCTTTGAGTGGAAATAGTGGTGCGGTAGGCTCGGTTAACATTTCAAAACTTGCTTACAATGAAACCTATGGTTATTATGTAAACGCAACAGGAACTTCTCTTGTAGAAAATGGTATTAAGGTAAATATTACCGCAGCGGACAAAACTGGACAGGGGATTTACTATTTCAGAGTTTATGTTTCTGGTGCGTTTGAAAGTTCGAGCGACTTGAAACTTACGCTCAATTATTACAACAACGAAACATCATTAAAAACCGCAAACTATTACTTGACAATTGATTTTCTTGCTGGTGCGACAGTAAAAGTAAACGGTGCTTCAAATTATATTATGTCAAAAGGCTCGGCAACAACGGTAACAGTTACGATTGGACTTGACCAAGACCTTTATGATTTAAGTTTGCAGAACAATGCGGCAAACATATCTTTATCTGCGTGGAAAGTTGATTTGTTTGACACTTATAAGCAATATACAGCAACACTTGTTGCTTATGTTGATGCAGAACTTTCAAATGGGCAGACAAGTGGCGTGTTCTATGTTGTGGCGTCTGTTGCAAGAACTATTAATGGAGAACTAGAACTCAAGACAAGCAGGGCAAGTGTATATTTGGTTGACTTTGCTGTTGATGGTTCTAAGACAAAAGTTAATTCAAGTGGTGCAACATCAACTTACAATGGACAAACATACGATGTGTTCTATGCATACATAAGTGCAACAGATACACTTAGTTTTGATTATTCGATTTTGCCTGAAGAATATTTCTATAACAGTGCCGATAATTCGGAAGTTGAACTTGTCAAAGAACTTACACGAAAACAAAATCAATTTGCTCGTGACACTTATTATAGAGACGATAATTCACAATATTATATAAACTATAAATATAATGAAAAAACGGGATTGTATGATGCGATAACATTGAAACAACAACTTTCATATGTTACAGGAACAGATACATATACAAAAATCTACAACGGAACTTATTTTGTAAAGAATTACAGCAACGACATTTTTGATATTAAAGAAGATGCAAGCAGTAAGTCACTTAAAGTGACTGGAACTCGCACGGGTAAACAATTGATGCGTCTTCAAACAACAATCATATGCCAAGGAGTAGAATTTGTTTATGATTATTATTTCTTGATTGTTGTTGAAGTTTATTCTGACGAGGATGCTCCAACTCAAATTACAACAGGAGAACAATTTGTTGAATATGTTACTAAGTCTGAAAAAGCAGATGATTACATTTTGATGAATGATATCGTTCTTGAAAATTATACACCTGTTGACACAGACCTCATTGACAGTCTTGATGGAAATGGATATACAATTCATCTCAACAGTTATGCATCACAAGATGGTGACAGCCTAGAATTGGCACTTTTCAACGAGGTTACAGAAAATACAACACTAAAAAATGTAAGAGTTAATGTTTATGGTTCTGGACAAATTGATGTTGATGTGAGTAAATATGACACAATAAAAATTGCTGGCTTTGCACTTGAAAACTATGGAATTATCTACAACTGCGAAGTAGTGTCTTATTTTGATGATTCTTATCAAACATTTAAGCGTTCAAATAATGGTATTGTTGTAAATTACACGAAGGGAGAGAATACTGACCCAATTGAAATTACTGAGGGTATGGGAATTTCAAGTAATGTTGCAGGGTTTGTAGATACAAACAATGGCTCAATCATGAACAGCAGAGTTGGTGGAGAAAGTTTTAAGCATATCGTAAATGTTGATGGTGTTGCGTACATTCAAACTCAAGAAACTGCCGTTTTTGAAATTGTAGGGCAAGGAAATGTGTCCGGCTTTATCATCATGAATGGAACAACTTTGTCAAATGATGAAGAGGGTGTTTTGGATGTTGATGCTGGTTATATAAGTGCGTGCTTTGTGCGAAATGTTCAAATCAACAACAATATGAATGCGACAACTTCGGTTACAGCAGGGTTTGTTGTCCACAACTATAACGATATCCAAGGTAGTTATGTTGAAGGGAAGGGTGAATATGAAAGCAACGGTGCGAAAAAATCTGTTTACAACACCTTGACAAACTTGTCGGGAATTGGATATATTGCAGGCTTTGTTTATGAAAATGATGGACTTGTAAAGAACTCTTATGCAAACATTGCGATTTCCAGCAGTGAATCTAAGGCGTCATATGTTGCAGGATTTGTTTATAAAAACAATGAAAATGGTGAAGTTACACTCTGTTTTGCGGCGTGCAAAATTTCAACAAGTGACACAAATGAAATGCAATTCTCAGGTGTTGATGCGTTGCTTGAAACATTGAATGAAGGAACAATCACAACCTCTTACTATTACAACAAGAGTGCGGTTGATACTACAAACGAAAAACAACTTAATGTTGGACCTCTTGCAATCAATGATTTGACTACACAAGACACATTCTATGGTTTCAGTTTTGCATCTGGCTCAGGTGCTTATGACGGAATTTGGCTTCTTGAAAATCAGACACTTTCACTTGTAAGTGCAAACCAAATTGCCATTTCAAACAGATATGCGGTTACAACTGGCACAATTACAAGCATCTTCTACAACAAGAGCGTGCTTGACAGCAATACTTTGGAAAATGTTGATTTGTCTTATGGAAGTATAAACAATCCAATCATTATCAGAAGTGCGGAAGAATTTGCTAAGGCAACTGGAAAGGCTACTACAAAAGAAATTTCTTCTTATAAAGAATATTATAATGACAGGGAAGTTTTTGGTAATTACAGACTTGTAAACAACATCATTATGTCTGAAATTGATCAAAATGCTGACGAAGATGACAACCTTATTAAACTTACAACAACCTCAAAGAAATTTAGTGGTGTTTTGGATGGAAATGGATTTACAATTTCTGATATCAGTCTTGGAAGCAGTGAGGTCGTAGAGAATTATGGCTTGTTTGCAAAACTTGAAAATTCTGTAATTATGAATTTAAATCTTATCGTTGATTCAATTCACAACAAGCAAGCAAACATAGTTGGAACCCTTGCTGGTACGGCGGTAAATTCAAGAATTATGGCAATTAATATTGCTCCACTTAAGGGCAGCAGCGAGACATCAATCTTCGGAAATAATGTCGTTGGTGGTGTTGTTGGCATGATTTTTGGTGAAAGTAAGATTCATGATGTTACATCAAGAAATGTTACGGTTTACTCATCATACAATCAAGACGGGAAAACAATTGGATCAAATAATAATTATATTGAT
>CAZQFT010000026.1:0-9163 GCA_964592565.1 uncultured Lachnospiraceae bacterium | reverse complement strand
CACGCTCCAACGCGGTGCTTTAATGCAAATTATGCGAATATTTGACTTCTTTTCTTGTTCCATGTTTATTATTTATGCACCATTTTTAATTGTTGTTAAAAAATTTATAATCTTTTATTTTTGATTGCAACAACTCTGGCGAGGGCAAGCAAAACTCGAAGTGGTTTTGGTGCGTATTTTACTCGCAGATTTCTGCATCTCACCACTTTGGAGATAGGCATTGGAGAAGAACCGACGCAGTAGCGGTTAGGCGAAAGCCGTGTCCGCGTTAAACAGCGTTGGTGCTTCCCAAACTCGCAAGCCGAGCCTAAGCGCCGCCCGCAGCCAGTGCTCCATCTGCACACGCTGTGACAATTTGTTTCATTTTTCCATTTCTCACATCACCTGCAGCATAAACTCCTGCGACTGAAGTTTGCAAATTTTCGTCTGTTATGATATAACCCTTCTGATCAAGTTCAATCACTCCTTCAAAAAGTTTTGTGGCAGGAATCTTTCCAAGTTCCACAAAAAGTGCAGCCGTTGAAAAAGTTTTGTTTTTTCCGCCAATTTCAGCGTTTATGCAAACTCCAAAATCGTCTTTTTTTACATCATTAATTTTGCATTTTGACACAATTTCAATTTTTTCATTTTTGCTTGCTGCCGCAAAAATCGACATATCTTCGCTGTCCAAAAGAGTTACTTTGGATGCAACATTACAAAGATAGCGTGCCGCCATAATTCCGCTTCCGTGCTTGCTTGCAACACAAACCTCTTTTTCCTTAAAAAAGTTTCCATCGCAAACTGCACAAAAACTTACACCTTGACCCAAAAGTTGACTTTCACCGACGCCAAGTTCTCGGCTTTTTATTCCTGTTGCAATTATGACTTTCTTTGAACAATAAATCCCTTTTCTTCCTTTCATCAATTTGTTTTCATTAGAAAAATCAACAAACAGAATTTCATCTCTTAAAATTTCTACATCAAGTGATTTGATTTGCTTTGAAAACATGCTTGCCAACGTCAATCCGTCTACAATAGTTTGAGAAGGGAAATTTTCAATCTTTTCCAACTGCAAAACCTGTCCACCAAGTGCCGCTTTTTCAATTATTGCAACACTTTTCCCTGCACGCTTTGCATAAATTGCTGCAGACATCCCTGCAACCCCACCACCTAAAATTAAAACATCATAAATCTTTTCCATAGTTTGATTATAACACATTCTACAACAAAAAAACAGCAATTTCTTGCTGTTTTTCATTTTGTTTTAAATTAATTGAAAATTTCCGTCAAATTGAAAATTAAATAACTCTCCAACTGCAACTGAATATTGATATTTCATCTGTCCGTCTTCTTCAACTGAAGCAATTTTAATTGTAAGAGCATTGCCAAGCATGTCTGTCTTCACAGTAATTTCATTGTTTGCAGTTTTTTCAATCTTGAAAGAGAATTCTGTTCCATTAAACTCTTTTTCATATTCAAGTTCAATTGTTCCATCCTCACGTTTATCAAGGTCAAGGGTAAACTCTGTTCCTACAACAGCAGCACCATTTCTAACAATTACAAAATGATATTCTTCCTCATCTGCCTCATGTTCTTGAGAGAACTTGATATAGTTTTGGGTGTCATTCTTTGTCACGCTCACTCTAAACTCAACTTCTGTTTCATCGCCTTCAACCTCTTTTTGTCCAGCAACATAAAGTGTAAGGTCTCCTGCAACAAGTTTTCCGTCAATTACTGTTTCTGATTCTTCTTCATCGGAATCTTCAACTTGGTCACCATTAGATAATGTTTCATTGAAATAGAAATAAACCGTGCGAGATTCTCCGCTTGCCGAAGTCATTGTGATTGTCATTTTGTGTGCATATTCCCCTTCAGTAAGTGTTTCTGTTGTCGTTGAAACAGGGTTTGTTCCACCAACAACATTATCAAACATTGCCATATATTCATCCAAAGTTGCCGAAATCGTGCTTTGTAATTGTGTTTCCAATTCCGCAAATAGATTTGGAATATCAGTTTCAGCCGAAACAGTCAATGCCTCTGCAACAACATCATTTGACGCAAGCATGCTTGTTGTAGCCCCTGCAAAACCATAAACATCACTTGTCTTTGACAAAACTTCTGGGTCACCGTCTCCGCCGCCGCAACCAGCAAGCAAACCGCCAGATGCAATCACGCCACCAATCAAAATTCCTGCAAAAATTTTACTGCTTTTCTTCATAATTTTTTGTTCCTCCTTTTCTAAGAACTTAGTTAAAGTATAACAAATTTTTAATCGACATTGTCAACTAATTTTCAAAAAAAGTTTAAAATAAAATTTAAAAAGTTTTAACTATTCTCGCTTTTTCAAACTTGCTTTCAAACTTCAACATTCTTCTCAATAAACAATAAAATCAAACAAAAAAAGTGGGCAAACCGCCCACCTCTTTGTTATTTTTCTTCTTTGTTTTCTTCAACCACTTCAGCCTTTTCTTCAGATTTCTCTTTCTTGTCAGCTTTTTTCTTTGTGGCCTTTTTCTCTGCTTTTTTCGCTTCAGCCTCTTCAAGAGCCTTCTTTTCTGCTTCCGCTTTTGCTTCTGCTTCCTTTGCAAGTTCAGCATCGCTCTTGAAAACTGTGTAAATTGCATAAGCATCAACGCTCATGTAACTTTTTACCTTTCCTCCTGTTTCAATAACAACAACTTTTTGGCTGTCGTCATATTTAAGTTCGGTAATAGTTCCATAAACACCGCTTGTTGTCAAAACCTTATCCCCAACTTTAAGCGAATTTGTTTGTTCTTGAACTTTTTGTGTTTCTTTTTTGTTTCTTGCATTCATCATGATTGGCATTGCAATCAAAAGAACAGCGACAACAGCAATAAGCACATAGTTCCACACATTTGTTGTGCCTGCTTCAAGCAACATACTTGTCATTTTTTTGCCTCCTATAATTTTCTGAGAGTGCTTTTCAAATTTAATTGCAAAGACAAATTTTATTTGAAATAAAATCCCATCAAGAGTGTAAAGAAAATTATCCCTAATGGTAAAATAAGTTCGTTTATGCCCATTTCAAGCACTCCTTCTAACATAATATCATAAATTATAAAATAATCCAAACAAAATTTCAAGATGTTTGTCGAAAATTTTTATTTTTTGCATTATTTTTCTATTTTTTATTAATTGCCAAAGTCAACTTAAAATTTAGACATTCAATCAAAAAAAAGAAAGCCGAAGGTCAATAACTTTTGAAAAAAAGTGAAATATTTTCAAAAAAAGTTGAGATGTAAAAATCTAAACTTTTTTTGCTTATCGATTGTAATCTTTTAATATTAACAAAGAATCTAATAAAAAATTATGTTGTTTTGTCAGATTCTTTTTCTTTTCCAAAATGTGTACATAAAAGACCCGCAATTAATCCAATTGTACTATAAATTAATATTATAGCTAATTGTAGAAATGAATTTGACACAGTTGATGGATATAAAGAAACTCCCAATCCACTAAAAGTCAGAAAAACCCCCATAAAAATTCCCGAAATAGAATTTAACCATACTTTTTTAAAATGAGAAAAAAACATCATTGCCCCATTTGCTAAAAATACAAATAGAAGACCAGAGATTGATATTCCTAGAATCGATCCATTAAAGAAGCTAGATGAATGAAACATTAAAAGACCAAACAAAAAACCCACTATATTGCCGATTAACGCTTTAATTCTTTCACTAAAAGACACTCCATAAAAAATTGTCCATGAAACAAATGCTACCCACATAAATGAGCCACCTTTAACAAGTGCATTCCCCAAAAAGTAATCAATTACATATATACAACTTGCTATAACACCTACAATTAACGGCATTTTTAAATATTTCCAAACCTTATTCATTTATCTCTCCATGTATTGTATATTACATAAAAAGTTTGTATATGTCAAGGATTTTTAATATTATGATAAATGGATGGCACTTAGGCGTGTGCTTGTCTTGATACAAGTGTTCTCGCTTCGCTTGAACAGACAAGTTCTGAGAAACAGGTTCTTATATTGTGTTTTCATTTCTTCTCTTGTCAAGTACCTTTCACGGCATAAAGTGGCCGTTAAAAAAGAGAACTAGAATTTTATTCTAATCCTCTTAATTATTGCACTAGTTTTAAAATGTAGTGACTAAGCCTTCTTCTTTTATTTTTAAGTTTAAATCCTTTTGCTTTCAATTTCTTCATGCAATCTTTGAGCAAAATCTGAAAGGTTAAGACCGCTCTTGTTTTCAAATCCGCGTCCACGAATTGAAATTGTGTTTGATTTTTCTTCTTCATCTCCAACAATGATAAGATATGGAATCTTCATGTTCATTGCTTCACGAATTTTGTATCCAACCTTTTCGTTGCGGTCGTCAAGTTCTGCTCTGATGCCTTGAGATTTCAAGTCTTTATAAATCTTTGCAGCATATTCATTGTTTCTTTCAGTAAGAGTAAGCACCTTAACTTGTGTTGGAGCAAGCCAAAGTGGGAACGCTCCTGCAAAGTGTTCAATCAAAATTCCGAAGAATCTTTCAAGCGAACCATAAACAACGCGGTGAATCATGATTGGACGATGTTCTTTGCCGTCTTCACCAATATATTCAAGTTCGAAGCGTTGTGGAAGTTGGAAGTCAAGTTGAATTGTTCCACATTGCCAAGTTCTGCCGATTGCATCTGTCAAATGGAAGTCAATTTTTGGCCCATAGAACGCACCATCACCCTCATTGATTACATAATCAAGCCCCAAATCATCAAGTGCACTCTTAAGTGCGTTTGTTGCAAGTTCCCAATCTTCATCGCTGCCCATGCTGTTTTCTGGACGAGTTGAAAGTTCAACATGATATGAGAAATTGAAAGTCTTGTAGACTTTGTCAATAAGTGCAACAACATTTTTAATTTCACCCCTAATTTGCTCTGGTGTCATGAAAATGTGAGCGTCATCTTGTGTAAAACAACGAACACGCATAAGTCCACCAAGTTCGCCTGATTTTTCGTGTCTGTGAACAAGACCAAGTTCGCCAAGACGAAGTGGCAAATCACGATATGAGTGTGGACAGTTTTTGTAAACCATAATTCCGCCCGGGCAATTCATTGGCTTAATTGCAAAATCTGTCTCATCAATCTTTGTTGTATACATGTTGTCTTTGTAGTGTGCCCAGTGACCCGAAGTTTCCCACAAATGACGAGAAAGCATAATTGGCGTTGAAATTTCATCATAGCCTGCTTCTCTGTGAAGTTTGTGCCAATAGTCAATAAGCAAATTTCTTACAATCATGCCGTTTGGCAAATAGAATGGAAAACCAGGGCCTTCTGGGGAAAGCATGAAAAGTTTGAGTTCTTTTCCAAGTTTTCTGTGGTCACGCTTCTTTGCTTCTTCAAGCATGTTGATGTGGTCAGCAAGTTGTTTCTTGTCTGCAAATGCATAGCAATAAACGCGTTGCAGCATCTTGTTCTTTTCATTTCCGCGCCAATAAGCACCATTTACAGCATGAATTTTGAAAGCGTAGTTTTGCAAATTACGGCTGCTTTCAACATGAGGTCCGCTGCAAAGGTCAAAAAAGTCTTCGCCTGTATAGTAAATTGAAATTGTTGCATCTTCTGGAAGTTCGTTGATGATTTCACTCTTATATTCATTTCCAGCAAAAAGTTTGAGTGCTTCTGCGCGAGAAACTTCCTTTCTTTCAAAACTTTCGCCCTTGTTTAAAATTTCTTTCATCTTCTTTTCGATTGCTTCAAAGTTTTCTGGAGTCAACTGCTTGTCAAGGTCGATGTCATAATAAAACCCATCATCAATCGCAGGCCCAATTGTGAGTTTTGTGCTTGGGTAAAGTTGACAAATTGCCTTTGCCAAAATGTGCGCCAAACTGTGTCTTGCCATGTGTAATTTTTCATTTTTTTCTTCGATTTTCATTTTTCTTCTCCTTAAAGTTCTTGTTTTTAAAACAAAAAACCGCCCTAAAAACAAGATAATTCTCATTTTAAGGACGGTTAAAACCGCGGTTCCACCTTAATTGCACAAATTACTGTGCCACTCTTTATGTTGTGTATCGTCTTGCGTTTTACATTCTTGAAAATTTATGCAGTACGCTGCGCAAAAGTGGTTTCAAATTCTTGCTACGCTAAGGTTTTTCACCAACCAACCTTTCTCTGTACGCGTCCACAAGTTCTACTTGTCTTTCACTAAATACACCATCATTTTAAAACAACAAAGTTCAAATGTCAAGCAAATACTTCTTTTTTTTCTTATTTTTTTTCAAAAATTACCCATTGACAACCGCTTTTGTTTGTATTATAATTTTCTTATAAACAACAAAGGAGAAAATAATGCAAATCGAATTAAAATGTGTAACAGATAATGATGTTAAGGATGGTATTTTTGAAGTCCCTGAAGTTGTAAACAAAATTTCTGACTATGTTTTTCATCAGTGCAAAACTGTAAAAACAGTGGTTATTAAAAATCCTAAAACATACATCAACCCATACGCTTTCAATGGTTGTGTAAGTTTGAAAGCAATTGTTATGCCTGCCAAATTAATCAAAGAAAACGAGTATAAGCATTTTATGGACCAATATAAAATCACCGAACTTAGCAAAACAAAAACTGCCGATGAAGGGCGTGGCGGAATGTAAAAAAATGGACTGATATTTCAGTCTTTTTTTATTTTTGATAAAATTTTGATTTAATTTTGGATATGTTTTTTATTTTTTTACTTTAAAATTGAAAACTTATCAACTTTTTCAAGGTTTTTATTGTAACAAACATTAATTCTTTCGTCAAAAATTTTGCTTAAAAATCCAGCCGTGTTGTCATCACTTCGACAGAAGAAATTGATTTTCTTTGGGCAAAGTTCGATTATTGAAGACACAAGCCCTTCGTTGGAAAGATTGGAATATATCCCAGAATTTTGTACCTTAATTGAATATCCATTTTCATCTTGAAAAACACTGATTTCTTCCTCGCAAATTTCAAGATTATCAATCAAAAATTTAAGCAAATCCAGAAACGACTCGCTGCTTACAAGACAATCACTGTTGTCGTTTGCAAGAGTAATAAGTTCTGCCCATTTTTCTCGCAATGATTTAAGTTTAAAATTGTAAAATGAATCCAAATGAAGATTTTTCTCGAGTTTCATATTCTTAGAAATGATATAAAAATCGGTTTCTTTGTCAAAATTTATCAGTGCTTTTTTAAAAGCCGTCAGCCCGATATCTTCATGAAGTGGCAGTCTTAAATTTTCGGTCAAATATTTTTCTTTGTAAAAATTGCAAATCACCTTAATCACGCATCTTTCAATCGAAAGACATACCCTTGACTGCTCAATCTCTTCACAGCCAATCAAAATATAGAAATTATCAAACTGTTCATAGCATGTCACGACCGCCCCAAACTCTTCTGTTTCTGCCTTGAGCGTTTGATATACAAACTTGGCGACATCAAGATTTTTGGACTCAACAGAGATAGAAAGTTCCCACATAAAAACTCCTTACAAAACCTATTTTATGCAAGAGGTTTAAAAATACTCAAAAAATTTGTTTTCTTTTATTTGACTTTTGCTGGTTGAATTTTTTAGAATAAATTTATGTAAGATAATAACAAACTATCTTGACGCAAAATATTTTTACGCCAAGCCAGATGAGATTAAAAGGAAATTTTATGAAGAAAAAATTGTCACTTTTGCTTTTATCAATTTTTGTTTTGCCAGTCTTCGCACTTTTTGGATGTGACGAGGTTGCTTCTTTTGGCGTAACAGTTTATTCAAGTTCGGAAGCTCTTGGTGCGGTTTCTGGCTATGGTACTTTTGATGAAGGCACAAGCGTAACTTTGACCGCAACACCAAAATCAAATGGAAGATTTGTTGCTTGGGTTTATCAATCTGAAATACAACTCTCAGACGGCGAAACTTACAAGATTGAAACAACTGATGCAAAAAGCACTTTAACATTCACAATGACCGCCACAACCTCTGGCTCTTACACAGCCGTTTTTGAAAACAAAACTCAAACACAGAACAGCAACATGATGTACATCAAACTTGCCTCATATCGCTTTGTGACTGCAGAAAGTTATGAGCAAACGCCAGAAGGTTTGACAACTGGAAGCGAAAATTTGGAAACAGCAATCACAACACATATGATTGTTTCCCACGGAAAAACATCAAACAATATGGTTGAAGTTTTAAACCTTGAAAACACCGAACTTAAAGATAATTTGATTTACACCCCAGAAGCGGTAAATCAAGTTCTTAACCTTGACGCCTATTCTGCAAGACACTTGTGTGTTCAAATCGTTGGTCGAATTGGAAACAGCAACAACGCCACAACAAAAGAACTTCGTGCAAACATTGAATTTAAAGAAAACACCCAAACACAAAATCAAAGCTATGTTTCAAATGTAACATATTCTTCAGACGGAACTTATCAAATCACTTTTGCATTTGCTCAAGAAGGAAAAATTTATTATTTGATTTTGACTTACAAAAACTTAACTGCCACCGCTCAATAAGGATAATAAAAAACTTTTAAGTTACGACTGCTTAAAAGTTTTTTTTGATTTAATTGTTTTAATTTTGTTCAGCCACTGTTTAAAGGCGGGAATCGTAAATTTTCGCAAGCCGCGATTAATCCTTATAAACAACCTCTTTCAAATAGAGTCCACACGCTGGCATAACAACTCCTGCATGATTTCTTTGTCCTGCGAGTGCTTTTTGAATATCATCATGCGAAAGTTTTTCTCTGCCAAACTCCAAAAGAGTGCCTACGACGATGCGAACCATGTTATATAAAAATCCGTTGCCTGTAACCTCGAAAGTAAAAATTCTTCCACGCTTTTTAATTGTTATGTCATAAATTTCACGCTCAAAACTTTGAACCTGCGTGCCAGAACTGCAAAAGCCCTTAAAATTGTGTTTTCCAATCAACATTTTTGCACAATCAAGCATCCTTTCAAGGTTGACCTGATAAGGATAAAACGCACGCAAATCGTGAAAAATTGTTGGTCTTTCGCCACCCACTTGAACGACATAACGATAGGTTTTTCGCTTCGCAGAGAATCGTGCATGAAAATCATCTGACGCTCGCTCAACCTTTTTTACATAAATGTCTTCTGGCAAAAGATTATTGATGGCACGCTTAAAATTTTGAACTGGGATGTTGCAATCAAAACAGATTGATGCAACCTGCCCAAGAGCGTGCA
>CAZQFT010000025.1:0-9334 GCA_964592565.1 uncultured Lachnospiraceae bacterium | reverse complement strand
TTGAGGTTATGGGCAGAGAGCATGATGCGATTGCTCAAGAAACTGCAAAAATTGTTGGTGCAGACTATGTGATTTCAAATAAAAAAACACTCGATTTTGAAGTGATTAAGAATATTATTTTGCAGAAATACATCAAAAATCAAAGCGCGTGTATCATTGTGCGTGAAAACATAATGCCAGTTGAAAAAATTGCGAACAAACTTAATCAAGTGCTTGGCGAAAATTTGGTCAAGTTCCAAGTTGTTGGGCGTACACAGCGTGGCGGAAAGCCAACAAAAGACGAACTTCTTATGGCCACAAAATTTGCCGATGCAACCACAAAATCCATAAAATCAAAAACTTTTGGCGTAAGAATTTTGGCGGATGAAAACCTGAATATGATTGTCAAACCATTTAAATAAATTACAAAAGAAAGCATAACGGCTTTCTTTTTTTAGTATTAGATGTTTTGTGTTGAAGTTCTATCTCCATGAAATAAGATAAAATTAAAAAAAGAGCAGGTTGCCCCTATTTTGTTTTGTCTTTTGGATTTTTGTTTTCTTTTATAAGAATGATTTTTGTGTCAGGGTTGAAAAGTCCTTTAAGCCCACGCAGATTTTCTTCGCTTGAGTTGTGAACATAAACCTCTTTCAAACTTGTGCAGCCGCGGAACGCATTGTGATAGATTGCTGTCAGCCCCTTTGGAAGAGTTACTTTTGAAAGAGAAGTGCAATCGCCGAAAGCATTTTCATCAATGAGTTTTACGCCTTCTGGAATTGTAAGTTCTGACAAATATTGTAGGCCCCAGCAGGCGTCCTTACCAATTTTTGTGACACCTTTAGGAATTGTCAAAATGCCGGTTTTCTCAATGGTTTCCAAGTCTTTATCTTCAACTTCTGTCAAAATTATATCAAATTTCATATCTGCCTCTCTTTTTTTGATTATATCACAGGCAAGTTTTGTTGTCAATGCTCATTCAGTAAGATTTTGCAGTATGTCAGTTTTATAAGGGAAGAAAATGTTTGAGCAGAATTTTCATATTCTTCACAAGTTAAATATGAAAGACATTCAATTGAGTAATCAAGTTTGTTTTTCAGGGCGTAGATTTCAGTATTGTCGTCTTTAAAGAAAGAATTTAGGTTTGTTTGTTTTGTAATGAGAGAGGAGTAAATTTTGTTGCATTCGAGTTTTGCGTTTGCCTTATCAAAAACGGATGTATCAAGGCTAATTGCGACATCATAAAGGTCTTTAAACGCTTCAAAGTTTGCTTTCATCGCTTCGTTTAAGATGTTCTTTTCCTCATTTGAAAAATTCCCGCTTAAACTTTCTTTTTTAATTTCAACCTCTAAAACCTCTGCATCTACGCCAGATGATTTTAGGTTGTTTTTTACAAGTTCTGCATCATTTATGTTTTCATATATGCTTGCAAGAAGATAAAATTGGTCATCTCTCTCGAAGACAAAGCCTGCACCATTTTGCAGTTGCAGTTGTACAGACGCATCGGAAAGTTCATCTCGAACTTCCGATTTTTGCATAGAAATTGCATATACTTTTTGTGTTTGTGTTGAAACGGTAGAACCAAAACCAAAACTTGCCAGCACGGCGGTTGAGATGAAATATCCGCACGAAATGCACATGCAAATCCCAACAATAAACATAAGACATGACAAAACAGAAAACTTTTTCATGCCATATTATATTTTTCAAATGATGTTTGTATGAGTTTTTATTTATTTTGTTTATTTATTTTTAATTTAGCATTTTTTTTGATATAATTACATCTATGAGAAATATGTTTAAGTTTTTAAAAAAGAAACCGAAAGTCGGTGTAGTTTTTGGTGGCGGTGGTGCGAGAGGACTTTCTCACATTGGAGTGATTAAAGCGTTTGAAGAATTTGGTCTTGACTTTGACTATGTCGCAGGCACAAGTGTTGGCAGCATAATCGGTGCTGCCTACGCGAATGGTCTTACATGGAAACAAATGTATGATATTGCTGATAAATTGAAGGTAAAAGATATTCGCACAAGCAAACTTTTCTTTATGCCTTCAAAAACAGAGGGGCTTGAAAAACTTATGATTGACACTTTTGGAGATATCAACATTGAAGATTTAAAAAAGCCTTATTCAGCGGTTGCTGTTGACATAAAAAATCCAAAAGAGTTGTGCATAAGTCACGGAAATCTTGCAAAAGTAGTTGCCGCAAGTTGTTGCGTTCCGGGCATTTTTCAACCGGTCGAATTTGGGGATAGATTGCTTTGTGACGGCGGACTTCAAAACACAATTCCAGCAAACATTCCTCGATATTTTGATTGCGATTATGTTGTGGCGGTTGACTGCAACAGCACGCGTCTTTATGGCACAGAAAGTACAAAGGTGCTGGATGTTTTGGGCTGTACTCTCAGAATTTTGATGAAGAGTAATGCAATCAAGGGCTATGTCTGTGCGGATGTCACAATTGCAACTGACAACAAACGATTTAAGTCTACAAAACTTGATGGCATAGATGAGATGATTGAGCAAGGGTACAAAAATGCGATTGATTTAATGCCTAAAATTATGCAACTCTTCAGAGGCAAAGCACGAAAGAAAAAAATTAAAGATTTTGATAAGGAAGATATAGAGTTTATATAGTGAAAGAAAAATTGACGGAGATAAAACAAAAGATTTTCAGAGAAAACTTCATTGGAAAGTCATTTTTTGTTGCATTTTTGTTAATCTTCTTTTTATTTTTATTGTTAAATCAATATTCTATCCAGTTTTGGATTAATGGTTATGGGCAACTAAATGGGTGTTCGTTGCAAGTTTATTTCCTTGATGTTGGTCAAGCGAATGCGACACTGATTGTTTTCCCAAACAAGATGGCGATGATTGTTGATACTGGCAGTCAAAACGGCAAAGATGGTTTTGTAGAAGATGTTGATTATCTTCTAAATAAAAATGGCATTAAAGAGATTGAATATCTAATTCTTACACATTCAGATGAAGATCATGTGGGAGGAACTGCCGCGCTATTAGAAAAGTTTGAGGTAAACAACATTCTGCGACCAAAGCAACTTGCAGAATTTGAAATTTCAAATTTTGGTTATACATATGTTTCAACTGAAATTTATAAAACGACAATGGAGGCGATATATGCCGAACCTGCATGTGAAAAAGATTTTATAAATGACATGGTCTTAAGGTTTGGTTCTGTCACGGTTGAAATATTTTCATGTCAGAAAGATTTTTACAGCGACACAAACAGTTACAGTCCGTTCATTTCAATTGAATATAATGGCAAAACATTTTTGCTCACAGGCGATGCGACGGCGGTTCGCGAAACTGAGTTTATAAATTATTTGTCAGAACACAAAATTGAAATGGATGTTGATTATCTATTGGTTTCTCATCACGGCTCAAAATATTCAACAACAGAAGAATTTTTGCAGACGATAAATCCAAGATATGCTTTTGTCAGTGCAGGAGAGAGTTATTATCCATCGATTGAAGTTAAAGAGCGACTTGCAGAAGCTTCAACTGAAAACATATTTGTGACCAGTCAATTGGGGATGATTGCAGTTGGGATTGAGGATGAAAACGAACTTATTTGGCATATGACGACTTATTTTGATGCACCGTTCGTTTTTGTATGTGTTTGCATTGTTATATTTGTTTTTATGAAATTTCATCCACTTAAAAAGCAAAAATTTAAATTTAATAAGAAAAATTATTCAATGGAAAAGAAGTAAAACATAATTAATAAATTATATTTTTTGTTAAGTTAAAAAAAAATTTTGTAATAAACAAAGTTTGTGTTAAAATACACTTATGGATGAATTCAACAAAATCGTCATAGTATCGCTTTGTGACAAGTGGACTAAAGAGATAGCAAATTCGCTATCTCAAAGTTTAGACATGGTGTTCTGCGATACGAAAGATTTGATTGAATATGAACTGATTGATAGGGGCGCGCTTAAAAAGATTTCTACAAAAGAATATTTGGACGATGCGGAGCGAAAGGTGATAAAGCATATTTCGACCTTTGAAGATGTAACTGTTGCAATCAATTATGATTATCTTGTGCATAATTTTGATTTGCTTAAGCAAAGCAGTTGTGTTGTGTTTTTGATGCTGTCAAAGACTTTTGTAAAAGAAAATTCAGATGCAATAAATTATCTTTCATATGATAAGCGTACACAAGAACTGCAAAAAATCTCAAACATTGTTATTCCAATCAGAAAGACAGAAACAAATTTTGTTTGTCTTAAAATTATAGAAAAATTGAGGGAGGAGTTATGAAACTCGTAAACAAAGCAATAAATTATGTAAAAGCGATTTCGGCAGAAACAATTACAAATGCGAAATCTGGACATTTAGGGGTTTCTTTAGGTGCATCATCCATTTTGTTTGCGCTTTTTAAGGATCATTACAACTTTGATGTGTCAGATACAGATTTTCTTAATCGTGACCGTTTTGTTCTTTCTGCAGGTCATGCAAGCGCACTTTATTATACATTGCTTTCAATGTTTGGCTTCAATGTAAGTTTGCAGGATTTGAAAGAATTTAGAAAATATGGTTCAAAAACCCCGGGTCACCCAGAATATAGGGTAACCGAAGGAGTTGAGGTTTCTACAGGCCCTCTTGGTCAAGGAGTTGCAAACGCAGTTGGAATGGCAATTGCAGAAGCGGTTATGGAAGAACGATTTAATACTGTTGGTTTCAACATAATTGACAACTACACATACTGTTTCGTTGGCGATGGCTGTCTTATGGAAGGTGTTGCACAAGAAGCAATAAGTCTTGCAGGAAATTTGAAATTAAACAAGTTGATTTTGCTTTACGACAGCAATGAGGTTACAATTGATGGGTCGACTGCACTTGCAAATCGTGAAAATGTTGCACGAAAATTTGCTGCAATGGGTTGGAATGTTATTCGTGTTGCGAATGGAAATAACTATTATTGCTGTACGCACGCCATTAAGAGGGCGAAAAAGAGTAAAAAACCTACAATCATCATCTTTGAAACAACAATTGGGATAGGGACGCAAAAAGAAGGCACATCTGCGGTTCATGGAGCAGTTCTCAGTGAAGAAGAATTGGCCGTTTTCAAAGAAAATCTTAAGGTAAAAGAAAGTTTCTATGTTCCATCTGATGTCAGAGAATTGTGCATGGCAACCACACGTCGTGGCAAACTTAATCATGAAAAATGGAATCAAAATTTGGCAATGTATTCAAGTACGCATCCAGAACTTTACAAGTCTTTCATGGCGTTTTTTGACAGAAAGAAAATAAATTTCGAAAGAATTTTAAAAAACATTGCAAAGTATGACGGGCAAAGTTTGAGAAAAGTAAATCATTATGCTTTAAACGAACTTGCATATCAATGCCCACAACTTATTGGTGGTACTGCTGATCTTGCACCATCAACTATGGCGGTTGTTGACAATGCTGGAAATTTCTCAGCGGGTTATCGCCGTGGAAAAAACATTCACTATGGAATCAGAGAGCACGCAATGAGCGCAGTTGCCAACGGAATTGCACTTTATGAAGATTTCATCACATTTGATTCAACATTCTTGGTGTTTTCAAACTATTCAATTCCTGCACTTAGAATGCGTTCGATGATGAAACTTCCTGTAATGTCATTTTTCTCACATGATTCTTTGGCGGTTGGGCAAGATGGACCTTCTCATCAACCAATCGAACAACTTGCACAACTTCGCAGTATTATTGGAAATACGGTTTATCGCCCATGTGATTACAAAGAACTTGTTGCGGCGTACTATACTTGTTTACGCGGTTATGTTCCAGTTGTGGTTGCACTTACTCGTCAGGATTTGCCTCATATTGAAGGAAGTTCATATGAAGGAGCGTTGCTTGGTGGGTATTTGCTTGAAAATAATTCAAATAAGCCTGATATTGTGCTTGTAGCAAGCGGAAGCGAGGTTGATTTGGCTGTCAAAGCATCAAAAGAACTCAGCAAGAAATATGCTGTAAATGTTGTTTCAATGCCATCAATTGAAGTTTTTGAGAAACAATCTAATGCATACAAAAACAAAATCATAAGTAAAGAGGCGAAGGTTGTTGTTTCAATTGAGGCTTCGAATGATACAAAATGGTATAAAGTTTTGGGTGCGAAGGGCGCTTTGTTTGGAATTGAAAATTATCAATCAAGTGGCAAGGGTGAAGAGGTTATGAGTAAGGCTGGATTTGTCACGAAAAACCTTGTAAAATTTGTTGAAAACAAAATGAAAGAGCAACAATAAAAATGTTGCTCTTTTTTCTTTAACAAAAGCAGACACCAATTGACATTAATCGCCAAATTTCGCATTTCTGCATAAATTTTAATGTTATACAATATAAATTGTATAAGGTGAGGTTTATGTTAAGAAAGAAAAGCATTGTTTTAAGCGATACAAACAATACAAACAAAAAAGCAGTTTTAACACTTGAAGAGGACGCTTTTGGAGTGAAAGGCTCTTTGAGATTATATAATTTCCCACATGAACTGAGCGGAGTTTCGTCGCTTGGTTTTTATATTAACAAAAAAGTTTATAAGGCGGGATTAACTTTTAAATCAAGAATGTTTTATGAGTTTTTTATGGACTTAAAAGAAATTCCAAGTGTGTTTTCTTGTGCAGTCGTGAACTTTCAAAACGCAAATCCAACACCTATTCTATATGGCTCTTCAAATGGCAATAATGACGAGATATATACTTCAATCATCAGTGAGATTGCACAAGAAGCGACAATGCAAAATACTCAAAATGTTTTAGATAAATATGGTGTGGATTATGATGACGAAGAAAAAAACATAATTGAAAAAGAAATTGATGAAGCGATTTGTGACAATGATTGTGCAAATTGTATTTATAAAAAATATTTTTTTGAGCATCAAGAATCAAAATTTCAGTCTGAAGTTTTACAAGAAGCAAAGATTATAGAAAAATCAGACGACAATATCGACAAAAAACAAGATAAAATTCAAGAAAAATCAGAAACTCCGCTTTTTATAGACAAATTAAAACCTCAAATAGACAAACTTTTTGAAAAAAATCCGATTGAAAGCAATTTGCAAAATCTAATTCCTTCATCCAAATGGATTAAAGTTGAGTATGAAGATGATGGAGACTTTTTTGTTTTTGGATTGCTTTATTCTCAGAATAGCGAAGATATAAAATATGTATGTTATGGGGTCCCTGCTGTATATGATGAAGATCCGCCAGAGGAACTTTCAGGATTCCCAATTTGGTTGCCGATTGACAAAAACGATCAAAACGGATTTGGCTATTGGTTGACATATCAAGATGCCGCCACTGGGGAACCCGTGAAAGCAATTTTGGATTAGGGGTCGGCGATGAAAGTTATGGCATGGATTGCGTTAGCAATCATAATTTTAATCATTCTTGCACTTATTTATTATTTGGCTGTCGGCGCACTGCTCTTCAGAATAATATTTTCAAAGAAAAATATATCTCGCAGAATCATAGGAAAAGATGTTGATCAGGCAATAAAAGATTATAAAATTGACCTTTGCTGGTGGGAAAAAATAAAATTTAAAAAGGTTTCAATCCAAAGTTTCGATCAATTGAAACTTGTGGGACATTTTTTTGACGCACAGTCCTCAAAAACAGCAATTGTAATTCATGGTTTTGGACAAGATTATCGTGAGATGCAACCTTATTGCAAGATGTTTTTCGAGAGAAATTATAATGTTCTTGTTGTTGACAACAGAGGACATGGCGAAAGTGAGGGAAATGTTGGATTTGGATGGCTTGACAGAAAAGATATTCTTTCATGGATAGATTATTTGAATGTTAAAGCACCAGAAAATAAAATTGTATTATTTGGACTTTCGATGGGTGGAACAGCAGTTTGTTGCGCATCTGGAGAAAAATTGCCACAAAATGTAAGAGCAATCATATCAGACTGTGCATTTTGCAATGCAGACAAACAAATTCAACACATTATGAGAAAAAAGAAATTTCTTCTTAAACTCTTCAAAAAGCATCTCTATGATTTTTCAAAAAGGGTTCAAGGCTTTGATATTATGCAAATTGATGCTTTGAAAATGGTAAAAGAATGTGCATTGCCAATTCTTTTTATCCATGGAAAGGAAGATAATTTTGTTCCGGTTGAAAATGTATATGATTTGTATAGTGTTGCACAAAACAAAGAAAAGTTTTTGGTTGATGGTGCTGCGCACGCGATGTCCTATGTTGTTGCAGGTGTAAGTTATGAGAAAAAAATAAGCGACTTTATAAAAAGTCGCACAAACATAATTTAATTTTTTACTTGTATTTTAAAAATATAGCAGTTCGAGTCTGATGAAAGGTCGGTTGAAGAGTTGTAAGCATTCGTTTTAAACGCCCAAGATCTTCCTCTTCCTACATAAAAAAGTCTTTGCCCAGTTGTTGAGTCATATTTAAGCCCAACGCTTTGTCCGGTAAGCACAAGAATGGACGCGTCAAACAAAATGCAGGTAAAGTAAGGAATGTAAGAAGTCACATCCCTTACAGCCTCAATGTCGAAATCGTGATGCGAGATTAGTGTTGCCTTATAATAATAAACCCTTATAAACTTGTATGGTGTAAAGTCAATTGAGTTTGAAACAAGTCCAATTGCGGATTTAATCCCAGAGGTATAGCCCCAATTTAGAGAGGCATCAGCAGAATCTTTGTCATAAACGGTTGTCCATTCTTCCGTTGAAGAATTATTTTCGTTCTCTGCAATCTTTTCTTCTAAATTTGGAATAAGATTGTTTGTTATGTTAGAAATTTGAGAATCAAGTTCTGAAAGCCTTGTTTCAATGTCGCTTGTATTCGAATTTTCAATTTTTTCTTTAAGTTCAGGAATGACATTTTTTGATATATCCCACAATTGTTTTTTTAAATCGTCAGTGGTATTTTCCAAACTTTGTAAATTTTCCATAAAAACTCCTTTTTGCGACTAATATAAGTCAAAAGAAGTTTTTTTTCAATAAAGTGTGCCAATTATTTCTTAAGTTTTACTTTTTTATTTTTTATAAAGACCCAAGCAAAAATGATACCAATTATTGCAATAATAAGGGAAATACATGTAATAATTATTGGGTTGATTCCGTCAGGAGAGATAACATCTTTTTGTAAATAGCCATACATAACCTCATTATCCTTTACATATGCAATTGCAATATAGTCTTTTTCATTTGAATATCCTTCATATAAGAAAATTCTTTCGCCCTTTTCAAGTATCGTTTCAATTTTTACAAAATTCGTGTCGTTTTTAACATAAACAGGACATGAAGTGTTTGTTTGTGCATTAAAGTTTGGGATTGAGGAAATTGTTTTGTTTTTAGGGACTAAAAGGTCGGACAAAACATATCCTTCAATGTCA
>CAZQFT010000024.1:0-9407 GCA_964592565.1 uncultured Lachnospiraceae bacterium | reverse complement strand
CATAGTCGCTCACACGCCACCTAATTGGGTCAAATCTAAACCAATAAATTGTTCCCGAATTAAAGGTATAACTTGTGTAAGTCAGAGTGCTGACAGTTGGGTCTTGAAGTTTTAATGTGCGTGTAGAAGGCATAACAAACCCCATAAAGCGTTGTCCACTGTAACTTTCAAAAGTCGCATCTTCAGAAGTTGAATCATAAGTATAGGTGTGAGTATAGAATCTTACACCATTTGATTCAAACGAATCTGTCAAATCTGCAACATTCGTTAAAAGAGTATTAAACGCGGTATCATAAGTAGAAACTGCTGTTTGAGGCATTTCGCCATCTTCAAAATAGAAATATCCCAATTGGTCGTCATATTTTAGACGATTGTCTGAAATTCTCCTGAAAAACAAGTAGTATGTGCCTGTTGATGCATAGGAAATTGTTGGACTGTCGCCTGTATATTTTGGAGCAGACGAATCGGACGAATAGATTGAATATCCCATGTAAGCCCAACTGTCAGTGCTTGCAGGTACAAATTTCAAAGATTTCCCTGTTTTTACATAAGTAATAGTTGCCGAAGCAGTTGATGAAGCCAGCGAATAGAATGTATATGTAATTGAAGAAACTGAAGCATCAGTTTTATAGTAGTAAATCGTTACACCAATCCCTGGATTGCCAGAGACATATGTTGTCCCTTCAACTTCATCTTCATACATAATTTTGATTGTTGTATTTTGATATACTGGCGTTTTATAAGCAGTGCCAAGTGCATAATGATGAAGCGGAGCACCATAAAGTGCTCTTGTTGCAGAAAACGATGTCCCCACATCATATGTTACATATCCGCCGCCTGTTGTGTAAATTGACCATCTAAAAACAGAATACCCAGTAACCGAAACCGTATCAAGTGCTCGTGCGCCAACTGACCAAACCGTATGAGGAATAAACGCCGTTGAGAGATCAGAAGCAGAATAAAGCCCCCAACCCACCTCACTTGACCTAGCACTGTCTTCTGTTGAAATGCGATAAATCACATGACCATAGAAACTTGCTCTGTCACCATTACTGTGAGCAAGCACCTGCCACAAAACAGGCATATAATTAAGCGCGGGATCTTGCGCCCAAGTTGCACCTGAACAACTTGCAAAAATGTCAAGACCTCTATACATCGAGTTCGCACTTATCGTCACATTCCATTCCGCTTCCGTAAATCTATCAAAAAATGTTAAATCGGTCGTTTGTAATGCAGCAAGAAGTTCAGCCTGAGTCAGATATGAATTATTGCTGTCTGTTTGATCATATGTCACACTGCTCAAGCCAAAGCAATTTAAAAGAGTTCCTCCAGTCCGTGCTCCAGCCAACGAAGCAGAAGTGTTTTTTCCAGTCAATGCTGAAAGTGCAAAACAAGAAACGATTTTGCTGTTCTGGTTGTAACCTGCAAGCCCACCAGTATATATAGACGCAGTTGCATTTAACTCGTCATAGGCATAGAAATAACTTCTCGCCAGAGCAGAATTGGCAGTCAATTCTCCTACAATTCCGCCACAGTAGTGACCATTACAAGATGCTGAAAATTCTCCATAATAAGCAGTGTCAACTATAATACTCCTGTTCGAACATCCAACCACACCTCCGATTGTAGAATAATTGACAGACCCATTATAATTCACATCCACATAGCCACCGAAAATCATACACTCGGTTATTGATGAATAAATTGCATAACCAACAATACCTCCAGCATAACTAGTAATAGTGCTTTTACAATAGATGCTTACACCCTCACAACTTACATTGTTAATAATCGAATAATTCGCATATCCACAAACAGAACCAGCATATATCCTTGCACCGTCATCAGCTGTGTCTGTAACAGTCACGCTCGACAAATAAAACCCTGTTATGTCGGCATAATCTGCCACTCCAAAAAATCCAACAGAGCGAGTTGAATCGTTAGGCAATGATTGAATGTTCAAATTTTTGATGTGAGTGTTATTTCCAATAAAAGTACCTGTGAACGGAGTATCAAAACTGCCAATAGGGGTCCAAAGATACGCTTCCATATTATAAAACCACCCAGCATTTGTCAGTTCAAAATAATATCCTGCAGTCAAACGGCTGTCGCCAATTTTTGTCCAATACGCCAAAATTGCCAACTGCTCACGGGTTGCAATTTGATAAGGATTTTTAACCGAACCATTACCACCCGCAAAACCAGTATCTGCAATTTGATGCCAATAAACTGGCGTTTCCCATGACGCATAAAGATTGTGATCGCCACTTACTGTCACATATGAGTCTGCCGTAACCTTCATGCTAAAATTACTGTCTAAATACCACCCGTAAAATTCCAATGAACCCTTAGTTGGTGTTGGCAACTCGCCATAGAGTCCAGAATCATCCAACACTTTTGCTTTCACCGAACATGTTCCACCATTTAAGACAAATGTCACCGTTTGAGTCAGCGAACTCAAAACTGGACCATCGCTTGAATATGTCCAAACATTTTCAAAGTCCCAGTATGAATCCAACCCAGTACTCTCGTACCATTCCTGCGAAGTAATCTTTGAAGAAAGATCGTCAACAGCAATTACACCATCGGGCATTGGAAATTCCGTAGGATATTCAATACATGCAGGGTCATAATAGCACATTGTTGTCGTGGCACTCCAATATCCAACATATTTTTGAAGGTCATTACTCCATAATTCATGAACAGGCACAATTCCGTACCAACCTGAAATGTTTCCAATATTAAAACAATATGATATTTCATATGAATCACTACCGGTTCCGTCTTCAGCTACACAAAACACTTCTCCAGATTCATCAATTTCCTCAAAATTAAAGTCTGAGGATGAATATGCTGCATAGCCAATAATACCCCCATTATAATTATTACCTACTAATGCACCACTATTATAGCATCTTGAAATTACACAATTGCCATAATCCCCAATGGCTGTCGCTCCAAGTATTCCTACGATTCCGCCAATAGCAGCACTTTTTCCGTCAGAAATGTCTGCCGAATTTTTGCAATCATAGACATTTACATAATCACATGTTCCTCCAACTATTCCTGCTATTGCACCATAACCAACATGTGCCCCCAATTCTATTGTTCCTTTATTTTGACAACAACTGATTGAAACAGCACTGCCATCTACTCCATCTGCAAATCCTACAATTCCACCATACCACAGCGAAATTCCCGTTCCATAAAGATTACTGGCGCCAATTTCGCCAAAATTAGCACAATCTGCAATTATTGATGCACTTGTTTGTGTTTGTGCGAAAGCTAGCCCAACAATTCCTCCTACAGCACCCGCACCATTTATACTGGCAAAATTTTTGCAAGAATTTATTTCAGAACCATTTATACATCCTGCAATTCCACCCAATCCATACATTAAACCAAGTATATATGTGTCTTTCTCACTGCAATTATTATAAATTTCACCAGAAACCGAACAGTTTGTTATTGTTGAGCCAAAAAGAACAGCACCAAACAATCCACCTACATACTGATCGCCATATACATAACAATCAGAAATATGACAATTTTCAATTGTTGAATTTGAGCAGACGCCAGAAAGAACCCCACTTGACATTCCCCCTATTGCGTTCATTTTTAGATAGGGATTTTTAAAAGTTAAATTTTTTATAATCGCACTATTTAGATAAGCAAAAAATCCTAGATATGTTGTTCCATTTGATGAACTTTCGAAATTCTGAATTGAATAATTCCCACCATCATAGACGCCAGAGAAATAACAATCTGTTGTTCCAATAGGCTCCCAATTGTCTACGCTTGAAAGGTCAATGTCTATGGTTTGAAGGAAATATACCCCTTCGTAAGATTCTCCAGCATTTACATTTGTTTGCAAGGTTTGCAAGTCTGCAAGCGAGGAAATAAGATATGGGTCCGTCGATGTTCCAGAGCCTGACCACTTTGCAACAATATTGAAGTTTGATGGATTATAGTCATCCCTTTTTACGACGAAAAAACAAGTTGTAAACAAAGTCATGCTTACAATCAAAAATCCAAGAATTGAAAATAAAATTTTCTTTGTCTTCAAAATTTACCCCCCCCCGCAAAGTTACGAGGGAAAATAAACTATGTTTGGTTCGACATTTTTTGTTTAGAGCCCAGTTTTCTTTATTTTTGAGAATTTGTGCTAAATACAAACCATAAAAGAAGACCTTTCGCTCTTTCTGTTTTATTTTACACAAATCCGTTTATTTTACAAAATGTTTTTTAATATTTTATTAAAAATAATTTAATTTCAACAAAAAATGCCTTTCTAGGCATTTCAAATAAACTTATTATTTTGAAAATCATTCATCTAAAAACCAAGCGAAATCAAAAGGGCACGATTGACCTCTTTCATTTTTCGTTCGTCCACAACTGTGATTTTTTCTTTCAATCGGCGTTTGTCAAGCGTGCGAATTTGTTCCAAAAGCACGACCGAATCCTTTGGAAGATGATATTCTTGCGAAGAAAGTTCGATATGTGTTGGCAGTTTTGCTTTCGTCATCTGGCTGGTTATTGCCGAAACAATGACCGTTGGCGAAAACTTGTTTCCTACATCATTTTGGATTACAAGCACAGGGCGTGTTCCGCCTTGCTCACTCCCAACAACAGGACTGAGGTCAGCGAAATATATGTCACCACGCTTTATGATTGTATCCATCAAACCTTCCAACTATGTTTTGATAATCCAAGAGGTCGGCTCTTTCCATGTCCGAAAATTCGTCATATACAGATGCCATTTCTTGGTAAACAGATGAATAATCTTCATCTATTCTCAATCTATGTTTCTCGTCCAAATTTGTTGATGATTTTGCGTAATTTTCAAGGCTTCCATGTGCCTTTTCAATCTTTTTTATACGCTTCATCTGACGGCGATAAACATTTTTTTCCATAAAACTATCTCCTTAAACTTCTTCTTTTAAACTTAGAATAAGAATAAGTCAAAGTTTTATTCAGGTAAGGTGGAAAACAACAAAAAAGCCAAGAGGTCAAGGAAAATTCACCTTAAACTTCTTGGCACATAACATGCAACAGTCACCGAATTTGGTGCTGAGTGTGATTTTGAATTAAATCACAATCGCCACCGCTGCGACAACACTTTTTTGATGAGTGATTGAAACCTCAATTTTTCGCCCCTGCAAAGCATCAAACGCCTTGCCTGTAAGTTTTACGAAGGGTGCGCCACTGTCCTTGTGACAAAGTTCGATTTCACAATAGGAAATTTGCCCTTCTGTCACATCCAGTGCTTTAAAAACCGCCTCTTTGACCGCCCAAAGGCTTGCCACGCGCATCTTAAAATCGCATTTGAATTTTGCTATGTAGTCCTTTTCGCTTTGCAATGCGATTTTGTCAAGCAGTCTTTCTGCGTCTTTGATTTTTTCAACCTCTTGCAAATCAATCCCAATCATCTTGTATCTCTCCTATGTTTTTAAGGGCGATTGTTGCAGATTGCTGTGCCACGCTATAATCATACCCTTTGTAAATTAAATGAGCAATGCATTTTTGCTTGCATTTTGTATCATTTTGACGATTTTTAACGAATTTATTTGCCAGTGCAATCGCCTTTTCAAGTTCGTCCTCATCTTCCACATTTTCAAGCAACTGGTCAATTATTTCGGTTTTAATTCCTTTCTCTTTCAACTTGTTTGCAATCGCTCGCTTACCCTTGCTGTGGGACAAGCTTTCAAAATAGTTCTTTGCAAACTTTTCATCGTCAACAAAACCATATTCACACATCTTTTCAAGTGCATATGTGGTCACTTGAGCAGAAAATCCCTTTCGCTTCAAATAGTCCTTAAGTCCCTTCTCGCTGACATTATATTTTTCAACATATGAAGCCGCCATGTCAAAGGCAACCCTCTTGTCGTTTTCTTCCTTAATCTCCTTAAACTCCGCCTCGTCAATTTCCATGTCCGTCTTAAGTTTATATGTCGCAAGAATTTCGTCAATGAAAACGCCGCAATACTCTTCGTCAACATACAAATAAAATCGGCTTGTCGCACCAATTCGCTTTATTTTTGTAATAATCATTCATCCACCTTGCCTTTAAAACAAACTTGAAGTTGTCTTTGTGTAAGCACGCACAAGTCCGCCTGCACCCAACTTAATTCCGCCAAAATAACGCACTACGAAAACGCAGACATCTTTCACGCCTTTTTTCTGAAGCACAGAAAGAATTGGTCGTCCTGCTGTGCCACCCGGCTCTCCATCATCCACCGCTTTTTCAAGAAATGGATTTGCAAGTGAATAGGCATAACAAATGTGCGTAGCCTTCTTATGCTCTGCCTTCAAACTTGCAAGTGCCGCCTGCACTTGTTCCACCTTTTCACAGTGAAAAAGATAGCCAATAAACTTTGACTTTTTTTCAATATATTCAATTTGATTTTTCAAATTTTCCATTAATCTTCCAACCCACACAAATAATCCGCAGAAACTTTGAAAAGTTTTGCCAATGCGACAATGTTTAAAATGTTTGGCAATCTTTCCTCTCTTTCCCAGCGACTGACTGTGTTTATGCTCACCCCAATCGCCACACTTACATCCTGCAATGTCAAATTTTCTTCTTTTCTCAACTCTTTAAGTCTTTCGGCAAAAATTTTCATACTTCTCTCCATAAGAAAATTTTACACCAAATGGACAAAATTTGTTTGACATTGTCCAAATAGACAATATATAATAGTTTTGTCCAAACAGACAAATGGAGTATAACATGAAACACAAATCCAGTGCAACAAAAAATTATGTAAACACAAAGTTGATTTTCGATTTTATGAAACAAAACAATTTATCCAAAAAGCAATTTGCAGAGCGTTGTGGAATTTCGGTCGGCTGCCTAAACAGATTTTTAAATGGGCAAAGCATTTTGTCATCAAAACTCCGCAAAATTATTCTTACACTTAATGTAAAAGCAAAAGACCTTTTGGGCATATAAAAAACAGCCTTTCGGCCGTTTTTCTTATTTCACAACAACTTTGATGAAAGATTTTTTGCCTCTTTTAAGAAGCGCTCCATCAGCAATATCATCCGCAGAAACAAGCGTGTCAAAACGAGTGACTTTTTCGTTCTTGAAACTTATCGCTCCGCCCTGAATGAGTCGTCTTGCTTCGCTCTTTGAAGGAGCAAGTTCGCACTTGAAAATAAGGTCACAAATTCCGATTGGAAATTCGCTTTTTTCAATCTCAACTACTGGAGCGTCATCTCCACCTTGGCTGAACAAATTTTCGCTCATGCTTTGAGCAAGTTTTGCATCTTCTTCGCCGCGAATAAATTTGGTAACTTCATATGAAAGCACTTTCTTGGCATTTACAACATCTTTTTCAACCATTGCCTTAACTTCATCCATTGGAACATCCGTAAAGAGGGCAAACATCATTTCTACACATGCGTCTGGTGTTTGATATACGCCTTGATAGAAATCATAAGCCGAAATTTTGTCTTTATCAATCCAAATTGCACCCTTTTCCGTTTTTCCCATTTTCTTGCCTTCTGGCGTCATCAAAAGTGGGTTTGTTGCACCAACAAGTTGAACATTTGTTCCGTTTTGGAAGTTGAGTTTTCTTTGGAGTTCTGTTCCTGCTGTAATGTTTCCCCATTGGTCTTGTCCGCCATATTGCAAAACACAGCCATATTTTTGGTTTAAGTGAACAAAGTCGTATGCTTGCATGAGCATATAACCCATTTCAAAGAAAGTCAATCCGCCTTCTTTCAATCTTTCCGCATAAATTTCACTTGCAAGCATTTTGTTTACATTAAAATGCACACCGATATCGCGCATAAAATCAACATAGCCACATCCATTAAACCAATCAGCATTGTTTACAATAATTGCTGGGTTTTCACCCTCAAAATCCAAAAATACCTTCAATGTGTTTTTGATTTTTTGAATGTTTGCTTCAACTTGCTCTTTTGTAAGCATCTTTCTCATCTCTTGCTTTCCTGTTGGGTCGCCAATGCATGCTGTTGCTCCACCCATAAGCAAAATCACTTTGTGTCCTGCTTGTTGGAATCGGCGCATAATGCAATATGGAACGCAGTGTCCAATATGCAAACTGTCAGCGGTTGGGTCTGTACCTTCGTAAACAGTGATTGGCTCTCCACTTTCCAAAAGTTTTTTAAGTTGAGCCTCATCTGTACATTGATATAAAAGTCCTCTTTCTTTTATGGTGTTATATAAATTTGTGTTCGTTTTTGCCATTTTCTTAACTCCTAATGCTGAAATTTTACACCACAAACGCAATTTAAGTCAACAAAATGCACCTATAAACAAAAAAAATAAAAGGGTGTACCTTCTATTTTTTCATGGTTTTGTTCTGTTTTTGACAAAATCCGATTTCGCGTTGATTAGTTTAAAAAATCCCCTAAATCATGCACATCTGCTTCATGCTTTGGTTTAAACGCCGTGCGATAATATTTCTTATCAATATGACGAATGTTTGCATCAACCTTTCCACCATATGCAGGCTTTTTCTCGTCTAAGGACATCCCTTCCGTTCTTTTTCGTTCAACAATTTGCCCAAATTGATACATTTGGTCATCAACATATTTTTCAATCGCATCAAAATCCTCTATGCTCTCCGCTGCCATAGCCTTGTCTTTTAAGGTCTGAAAATATGCAATAACTTGCTTTTTGATTTTCTTAAATTTCCTGCTGTTTTTCTCAAAATATTCCGCTGAAAGGTTTGAAAGCGTGCTTATCCCCTCCGCCTTTAAAAATTCTGTCAATTTTTCAAGTTTATCTTTGTCTGAAGTCGGCTTTGTTTGTGGAAGTCTGCTTTTTCTTACAACATCAAAACACTTATAATCACCAAGCATACCAATTTCTTGTGCGCTGTCAAATTTCTCAATCAAAGTGGAAGATTTGTCAAGAGAAATCTTCATCCCTACATCAGATGCCCTAGCCAAAAAATCTCTGAATGTCGCAGGGCCAACGCCTTGAATTGAAATAAACTCATCAAAACCAATTCTTTCTATGTCGCCTAAGGTCACATTGCCATAATCCCAATTTTTTCCGTCAACGCCTGCGATTCTTTCACAAACTTCATGCAAGCCCTTGCTTTTTGCGTCATAATAAATCAATCGTGCAAGTTTTCCAACAATCTTGTTGTAATATCTCCTCTGCATCCCAATATCCTTGATTTTTACTTCTCTCCAATCAGTCACTTTGCCCTCCATGAAACCTTGCGATTACAACCTTGATGAAAGTTCGCTTTCCTATCTTATTTATATTCTATCAAAAATCGCTATTGTCTGTCAAGTCGGATTTTTTCAAACTTTGTTTGCGTTTTATTTTGAAATTTGTCTGCGGTTTGATAAAATGTAGTTAAAAGGAGCAAGCATGGAAAACTTTAATTGTGTAAAAAATATGCGTGGCTATGGTCCATCTCCAC
>CAZQFT010000023.1:8659-9425 GCA_964592565.1 uncultured Lachnospiraceae bacterium | reverse complement strand
AAATTATTTATTAAAAGAAATTTTTGGGTGTCTAAAATTTTTCAAAAAGCAAACACTAAAAAATAAAAGGTGCTGTTTACAAAAAAAGAGAGGGTGTATGAAAAAAGTTCTCAGTCTTTGGAAGGTTATCGTTTTGATATTTGCAGCGATGATTGGCGTGGCAGGCGGCACCGCCTTAACTCTTTATCTTTTAGGTGACCTTGATGAGGAGATTATAGAGCCAGAAAACATTTATTTCGAGAAAACTTTGGCAGAGGGGGATGGCTTCTATAATTCTGATCTTTCTTGTTACGAAGTTGCATCTGATTCATTCAAGATGCTTATTTCATCAACCACGGAAGGGGTTACTGAGAAAAAAGTAACACTTTCTCTTGTTGGACAAGGAAATGTTGTCGAAGGATATATAAGTGATGGTGTAATCAAAGTTCCTCAACAAGTTG
This sequence comes from uncultured Lachnospiraceae bacterium, assembly GCA_964592565.1. Lineage (GTDB taxonomy): Bacteria > Bacillota > Clostridia > Christensenellales > UBA1242 > Caccovivens. The sequence continues at coordinate 8,985 of CAZQFT010000023.1, read as the reverse complement.
AACTTGATAAGCCTTTTACGGTTATGCTTGAACAAACTTTTGACAACTCTCTTGACAAATATTTGGTTATGGGTGGCACATCTATTTTGACAGCAAAGTCTTCCAATGTACTTTTGTCGCCACAAACGGTAAAAATTGCGATTGATTGTCCCGTTGACAGCATTAATGTAAATGTTGCGCGAGATGGTTTTACTGAAAAAACAAACGCAGAACTTCAAACTGTTGTTATTGGCGAAGAATTTACATTGGATGTAGATTTTTTGCCGGAAAACAGTCAATTTCTCTTCTCTGACAATACAAGAGAAAAGGAAATTTTCTATAACTTC
>CAZQFT010000023.1:0-8649 GCA_964592565.1 uncultured Lachnospiraceae bacterium | reverse complement strand
AGTTTACTGCAAACACAAAAAGTGCAAACAACTATGATAAGGTTACGGTTTATACTTTCAAAAATTCTTACTATCAGCAACAGATTTTGGAAATGTATTCTTACATAACGAATCGTGAAGAATTGACTTCGGCGGTTCTGAGATATTTTGAGGAAAATCCACAAACTTATATTTCAAAATCAATCAACATAAAAGTTGAGAGTGTTGGAGTTTCTAAGTTTGAAATGAAGGATGGGGATAAGACATTTGAGAATTTAGCATTTGACAAATATTTTACAATAACAACAAATTCTTCTACAGCAGACGCGACTCTTAGTTTGATAATTGAGGATGCAAATGGAAAATCTCTTTCTTCGCTCTATTCAAATGTAGGATTAAGGCTTCCTACCACAAGCGAAGACTTTAACTCTCTTTCAATTGAGGGTGGAAAGTTGATGAAAATTGAGTTCTTGACGGGTGTTGAATTGCCAAGAATTACAAAACTTGAAAATGCAAATGGAATAACGGATTGGAATGCAAATGCAGAGGGTGTAGAAAAGACATATTATTATCTACTTCCAAACACTTCTCCAAAATTTTCATCTGATTATTATTGGAGGGTTTCGGTTGTTTCAGGAAGCAACGAAGATGTTTCGTTTGACCTTGAAGTTAATTTCTTCTATGAAAATGCTGAAGGAAAGTTGGTTGCGTTCCGCGGATTTGATGCAGAGTCTGAGAATCCAGAACAAAAAATGTCTCTTAAGGCATCGAGCACTGCTCAAGGCATTGAAGAAAACATTGGTTGGGATGCTGAAAATCAAGCAGGAATTGCATTGACGATTAATTTTGACGAGAATGGAAAAGCCAAGTCGGATGATGTAGATTTAGAAGATTACATTGGTGTTGTTCCAACAACAAATCTTTATCAGACATTGAAATATTTTCTTGTTCTTCCAGCCGAACTTGAAGCAGATGAAACATTTAATATCCATGACTATTTTGTTTGTGAAACAGGCAAAGAGTATACAGTTGACTATCAAGGTAGCTCACTTAAAATTTCAAATGTGGATATGAATAATGATGCTTACACATTATACGAAATCCAAGGTTCTGTTTTAACTGCAAAAAAGAGTTTCAGTGGAAATATTTATGCTGTTGCTGCGACAGTAAAATCAAAAGCGGATGGCTCACTTTATGACGACAATGGCAGTTATGTGATTGTCAAGATGACAACAGGCAAAGAAATTACTGTTGCAAGTTCGCTTTCGATTGCAAATATGACACCAACATTTAAGATTACTGACGAAGAAGGACGCGTTTATGAGGATGCTGCAACGGGCAACATCTTTGTTCCAGTAATTGCGAAAAATAATTCTGGCAGCGATATTGACCTCGTTAAATTCAATTTAACGCTTGCAAATTGCGAAACTTTTGATACAGACTACAATTCAAACAGTGATGTTTCAAAAGTGTTGAAGGCTTTTGCGGATAAAAGTCTTAGACTTGAGTGTTTAAGCGGAATAACTGTTGCAGATTATGTAACACTTGAGAGTTTGCAACTCGCAGAAAATGGTGCAGATACAACAAACAAGATTGCAACATTTGAAGGTGTGCTTAAAATTAACAAGTCGCTCATTCCTTCAAGAGTGACAAAGGATGTAGACGGCACTCCAATTTCACTTAGACTTATTTATGAAGATGGAACAAATTCTTACACAAAAAATGTTTTGACAGTGGATGGCAAAACAGGGTTTAATGTTTATTATCAACAAGTATGTGAGCTTGAGGGTGTTTTTGAAAACGACAATTCTAAGAAAGACGGAGAGGGATATTATCCAATTTCGGTTGATGTTTCAACAGAAGGAACATTGATTAAGTGGGGAAATGAATTTGCCGAAGCAATTTCTTTGGAAGAACTTAACCAATCTTTAACTTTCGATATGTTGGATCAATTCGGAAAAACTGTTAGATCATCAGATGGTGTTTATAAAATTAAGTTTGAAGAAACTACGGATAAAAACATTTTGAGTTTTAATTCTGATTATTCAAAAATTCAAAACTTTAATACAACAAATGGGCAAGTAATCTCAACGACTTTAAATGTTTATGTTGTTTCTGTTGACAGTAATGGAAATGAAACAAAGGTTGGAAAATTTGATGAAGACGGAAATCTTATTTACGGAGAGGATGGGGATTTGGAATATCTCTCTTCGCCAACTTTGACATTAAATATTACAAGCGAAAGCATAAAAGAAGTGTGGTACGATGCACAAAGAGCAGATACAAACATTGCGGCATCTACTGCCAGTGCTGTTTGGACAAAGAGCAATTCTACAAGCACAGTTGTTATTCAAAGATATGTGACAGCAGGCGATGAGTTTGTTTTGGGTGATGCTGTTCGTATGTACGCAAGTGAGGTTGAAGGTGAAACTGCGGCAGAAAAGGCTGAGTTTGTAAAGAACGATGGAAAGGAATACACAAAATTCTATCAAGGCACAGAGTTCTATTTTGATTCAACCTTCTTGGCTGGACTTACGGAAGCAAGAGGTGAAGGGTTATCCAAAATGTTCAGTCTAATTTCTGTGGTTGGAGAAGAAACTCCTGAAGACACAACAAACATAAAGAATTATTCAGGATATCAAATTTCAAGCGTAAAATTTGCCTATCCATTTACAAATGAAAACATTGAACTTGTGTTTAAAGCAACAGGAAAGGATGGGGCGTTGTTTGATGTCACAATCAAACTTGTTATCCTTCCTGATTTGACAATAAACACTTCTGCGTTCAATGAATATGAAACAAAATACGAAGATTATCTTGTAAGCGAAGAAGTAAGCGGAAACAAAATCAGGATTTTTGCAGGACAAACTTTTGACCTTGACAGTTATGCAATGCTTAGTTCTTTAACAGGTAGAGCCAATGGCGCTTCTACTTATTCTTGGAAAGCCTTGATTGAAACACTTGGTAAAGACAAATGTGCTTTGGTTGATCCAGCAGAGGTTGCAGAAATTACAAATGATGGCAAGTTGGTTGTAGGGGATGTGTATGACTATACAAACTTGATTGTATCATTATATTATGGTTATAAAACAGACTATTCTTGCTCAATCACATTACAATTCTATGTTCAACCAAACTTGGTTGTTAAACAAACAGAGGAAATTGATTTGGATGTCTCGTCAATTGATGAAAACGGCGTTGCTGTTGCAGACTATTATGAGTTCTATCGCCTTGTATCAGATGACACTAAATCATACGTCGGATATTTGGATGGAAACGGAGAGGTAAAAGGCTTTGCGGATGCGGATAAAATTTCAATTGCAAATTGGTTGACTTACACAAATGAAACGACAACAATTGGAAAATACATTCAAATTTCTGGACAAAATATTGTTTATGCAGACGGAGCAAATAAAATCGATTTCAATCAAGGACAAACTTATGCACAAAGCTTCTATGTGACTTATAAATATGGCGGAGTGAGTGTTGATAGATTGAAGGCGGTCAAAGTTATTGAAGGAGAAACTCCTCAGGTTATAGTAAATCCAGACGGTGTTCGTTTTGAGTTTAATTTGGGACTTGGAACTGACATAGGAACTCTTTTAACATATTCTGTTGACTTAGATGGAGATGGTAAGGCTGACTTGGATGGAGACGGTAAAGAAATACCTTATCCTGTCAAAACGATTACATATAATTCGCAACAATATGTTCTTCTTGCTCCAAACGCAACTTATAATCTTGTGGGAGATTATAAGGTTGATGAAGTTTCTGGACTTATAAGAAAATCTGGATTAAAAGCAATTGCAACAAATGGTTTGACAAGTGGATATGTAAATTATGACGCAAATGAATTTGTTCTCAGTCAAACTTTCCAAACAGATGACGATACTCTTACAGCAACAATTTTACTTAAGGCTTTTGTTAGCGGACTTGGAGAAAATTTGGTTTATTATAACAACGGCGAATTTGATTTAGAAAACATGAAGTACAACAATTTTGAGTATGATGTTTTCGATTCACAAGGAAACAAAACGGGTATTGTTGATGTTGATTTAAATGATGTTTTGCAACTTAATGACACAAATGTTTATCAAAATGTAACCGCAGGGCAAACATATACTGTTGTGCATGACAGCGATATTGCTCTTGCAAGCGGAACGGGACTTCAAGACGCAATTGGTTTCTATTTCAGTGAAAAAACCGCGAAGGCTTACAGCGGAGATCTTAGCACGGGAAGAATTAATGTTACAATTTATGAAGATGCACTTGGGCTTGCAACGCTTTCAAAAGAAAATGCGGACAGCAACTATGAAACACTCCTTACAATCAAGCCTCTTGACCAGAGTTTTGCAGAAGATTACGGAGATATTTTTGTAGTGCTTAAGTTCGAGATTTACAAGATTGCAAATACAGCAGACAACTTTGTTTGGTATTACAGAGTTAAGATAAATCCAAATTATACTCTTGAGGAGGTAAAATATCCATACGCAACAGACGCTGAGTACTTAACCGAAACGCATACAAATTATGACGGCGAAAAATATGTAATCAACTTGGAAGAAAGTTTTGACACTACAAACAGTGCTTATACAAGTGGCTCGCGTTTTGCAATACCTGTTGCAATGGATGGAATTCCCGAAATTTCAAATCTTACAGAAACATATGCGATAACAAAGATTGTTGTGCATAATGGCGAAGAAAATGTTTATTCAACGGACGAAGAAATAGCCTCTGCGATCAAAACATATTTTGAAACGCTCAATGTAAGCGAAGGTGTATTTACGGCATGTTCAAATTCTACAGCAAAGATTGATGTAGTTGTCACAAAAACTTACAAAACAGGCGATGTTGAAATGATTGGAAGTGCACGCGATTATGTGTTTAAACTTAATCAAGGTGGCGTTTATACTCATACAATTAAAGTGTCTATTGCTAACGGCGAGGAAAAATTGATTTCAAAAGAAAATGACACTGCAATTTTGCACAATCAACCGCTTACTGCAAATTGTGGAGAAGTGGTTTATACAACAACGATCAAGGCTGATGCAGGCAACAATCTTTACACAAATGTTGACGCGTTTGGCGCATATGTCAAAGCACTCAATGGTGCAAGTTTGGCAGACGCTTTGACGCCGATTGCGTATGATGCAACAAATGGTGGCTATTCATATGCAGGCGGGAAATATACCTATAGTGTTTCGGCTGGAACTGTTGGCTATTTAAAGCAAACAACGACTGAAAGTACATACCTCTTTTCATCAACAGAAAATATTGAGTTCTCTGAAGAGTATGTATCAGTTCTAGTTGCTGAAGAAGCTAGATATGTTGCAGCAAGTGATATTGAGAAAACAGGGTCGGACGGCAGTTATGTTTACAACATAAGGGCTGGAAAAGATTACTATGTTCGTTATGTTACGCCAGTTGAAATTGCTCATACTCTAGACACGGCACTTGATTTGACGCAAAATTATGCCTCAGTTGAGGTTGAAATTGAGGGTGTTACACAAACAATATATATCAAATCAAATGAAATCAAAGAATCTACTATATATTATTACATGGATGAAGACAACAAGTTGCACTTTACTCCACTCGGTGCTGTGGCAAAAGATGTCGAACTTGAGATTGGCTATTATGTCAAGAGTTCTCTTGTGCAAACAGATGTTGTTCCTCGTGTGGTATTTACAATTCATGTTGATCTTAACAGTTATTTTGTATACGAACTTAATACTCCACAAATCACAGAAGATTTTGTTCTTGCAGGTGGAAACGAATACAGTCTTTATGATAAGAACAATCTTACATCTTCAATTTTCAAGGAATTGTACTCGACGGAGAGTGGAACGGAGAAAGATGTTAATAGTTTCAAAATTGAACTTTTAAATGGGGATGATGCTTACTATGTAGAAGGTGATGAATATTATCGTGAAGGCGTGACACTTGCAGATTTAATTCGCACTGATGGCAACAAAATTGAGTTTGCGAACATGCCAAAATCTGCAACATTCAACTTTAAAGGAATTATCAATGAAGGTGCGTCAGATGAATATACATTCACATTCTCACTTAATGTGGCAGGAAATGTTGACTTGAGTGCACAACGTTTGATTGATGTTTCAAACGGAACAGAGAGATACAGCAATGTTGAATTTACTGTTGCAACGAGCGACCTTACAAGTGTGTACGGCTTTGGCACGACAGACAATTCAAGTGTTACATTTGTCATTGGTTATAAAAATGATGATGGGGAAACAGATTACACGAAAACTGCAATAAATTATGCAACATATGTTGACAAGACAACATATCCAACTCAAGGTTTAGAATTGCTTTATGTATTTAATGATAAGACGATTTTTGATTTTGTTGTAAATTATAAATATAAAGTTGCTCCAAGTGTGGAAGTTGAAAACTATCATCCAATACCAGATGGTACAACGGAAATTGAGGCAGAATATATTTCAACGACGCAAACAGATGGGGATTTCGTTGCAACAGTGACAGATTTCTTCAATACAACCGCGGTGTTCTCAGACAAAAACAGAATTGAGGTTGCACATGTTGCAAAGGGAGAGGATTACGATACAACCAAAGAATTTATTGAAAATATTGGTGAAAACTGGACAATTTCTGTTTCAAGCATAAGCAACTTGGAAATCAATGTTTCAGGAAGTGCATATAACGCCAATATTGGTGATGAAGAAATACTCAACAAGACATTCTCAACCACAGGAACAATTCTAGAAAATGCTTTAGTTAAGGGCGAGTGTGCATACGAGACGGATGAAGGCAGCGGCGAATTAACTGGAATAAAGCGTCCAAACGTCAATCTCGACTTTAAAGTTGTAAATTCAAACTCTAACGGAACTGCAGAATTTGCAGTTACTGTAAATGGTGCTACAACAATTTATAAAGTTGTTGTAAATGTTGGAAGTGCGTATGAGGTTGTGTTAAATCAACCAAACTACACAAGCAACCAAGAATTGATTTATGCCGAAGATTTGGCATCTCAAGAACTTAACATTTTTGCACAGGACAGAATTGCAAGTTTTACAACAAAGGCGACAACGGCGACTGGAATTTATGTTCTTAGACTTGTAAACAAAACAAATTCAAACGAAATTCAAACTCCAACAATTACAATCAGCAACAAGGGTGCTCTTACAAATATTGACTTAGGAAAGAGTTATGCTGATTATTACTATGACGGAACTTATATAAGTGATACTCTTGCAAAGATTGGAAACGAAGAAGATAAACAAGACTCAATGCTCTATGAAAACGGACTTTCATTGACGGACAGAATTGTGGTTAAGTATGCAAATGTGGAAATTAAATTTGTAAGTACAGCACAGGCTGAAGATGAAATAAATCTTTATCTCAAAGAGCGTATTACAACAACTGATGACAATGGCGACTTTACATATGCAGGAATCGAAGACCCTGATGGCGTGTTCAAATACAACTACGCAAAAGAAAATATCCTTGCAGGAGAGTATAAGGTTGATGAAGGTTTCTATGCTCAGCCAACAACGGTTGAAATTTATTTGAAATTGGATGGAGAATATGAGAACCTAAATGCAATTTATACTTATTATTTAGATATTGAATTTGCAGTTGAGGGTACAGCAGACAATCTTTCAAATTATACAACATATGAACTTGAGGCAAACGGCGGACTTGGAACTTCTCAAACGCCATATCAATTGATGGATTTGGTTAATATCTATAATAAGCGTACAAACAGCGCATATGGCACAACAGGGCTTAGTTCATCTTCTGGTGCAATTGACCTCAAACTTTATGGGTTTAGTGAGTTGTCAGTTAGTCTTGCAAGTGCGATTACAATTGATAAGGCTGGACAAGCGTATGTTGCAGGAATTACTTACGAGGAGAATCGCCTAAAGGCGGTTGCTGGATATATTCATAAAATGCTTCAAACTACAGAAGATGAAAATGGAATTGTTTATCATACAGGGCTTATTCCAAACTACAGAATGAGCACGATCAATCAATCAGGAATATCATCAAACTCTTACGAAAACTTTATTTCAATTGCTGGATCTGAAGTAAACAGCAAGACTGTTGACTATAAGATTTTTGCTCACGCAGCAAACAACGATGGAAATCATGTGATGATGAGGCTTGCGTATACAGTTGACATTGATGGTGACGATACAAGCACAGGTGTGATAACAAAATACTTCAATTTGCTCTTCAAAGTTGTTCCAAACTCAACATTTAAGTTTGAATCTGGACATGACACAGGAAACTTTATTGAGGGTGCTGACGAAATCATTGATGGACAAAGCGTTGTAACAAACTATCAACAAGTTTATACAATTAGCGGTGCGACTGCAAACGATACTGAAGTTACGCTTTGGTCTGCAAACAGCAGTACAACATCAAGTGTACTTGCTCAAATGTATGGCTCGCAATCAAACACTGCACATCAATTCACTTATAAAATTACACTTAATGACAAATATGGTTCAACAACATACAATGATTTGGATGCATTTGAAACATGGTTGAGTGGTAGTAGTTCGAGTTGGACAGAGATCGAGGATGGTTTTTATACTTACGATGCAAAAAGTGTAGCGACAGGAGAACTTATTGTTGATTCACAAAAGGTTTCTCTTGGTTCTCGTGACTATATGATAGAGA
>CAZQFT010000022.1:0-9590 GCA_964592565.1 uncultured Lachnospiraceae bacterium | reverse complement strand
GCAAGCCATTGAGGAAGTTGTTAAGTTTATTTATGATAATATTCAATATGCTGAATTTAACACAAAAAGCGACTATTGTCATGTTTGTGGTTATGACGGGGAAATTATTATCAATGATGACAACGAATGGGAATGTCCACAATGTCACAACAAAGACCACAAGAAGATGAATGTAACACGCAGAACATGTGGTTATCTTGGAGAAAATTTCTGGAATGTAGGAAAAACAAAAGAAATTAAAGCAAGGGTATTGCATTTATAATAAAATTGTTGTAAAATAAGAATAAATTACGAAAAAATAATAAAAATATTCAAAAAAATATTGATTTTAATAATTTTTCAGATATTTTTTCGCTCGTAAAATAAATGTGAAGGGGCTGTTTATGAATTATGCTAATATAAAAGAACATGATACAGCAAATGGACAAGGTGTAAGAGTTAGTTTGTTTGTAAGTGGCTGTACTCATCATTGCAAAGGATGCTTTAATTCTGAAACATGGGATTTTTGTTATGGAAAAAAATATGGGCAGGCAGAAGAGGATAGGATTATGGATGCCTGCAAGCCAGTATACATAAAGGGGTTGTCTGTGCTTGGTGGCGAACCTTTTGAAAAAGCAAACCAAAAAGATGTTTGTGCTTTAATGAAAAGATTTAAGCGAGAGTTTCCAAATAAGGATATTTGGTGTTATTCTGGATATTTGTTTGATGTTGACATGATTGAAGGCGGAAAAATATATACAGAATGGACAAAAGATATGTTAAATTGCATTGATTATCTTGTTGATGGAGAATTTGTTGAAGAATTGAAGAATTTGAAACTTAAATTTCGCGGTTCTGCAAATCAAAGAGTGGTTGATGTGAAAAAATCTTTAAAAGAAGGCAAAACAATTGTGCTTTTAGAAGAAGAATTGTAGTAAATATATGATATTTTGCTAAAAAGGGGTAAATATGAGAAAATTTGAAGTGGTAAAAAAGGAATTTTTGAAGTATGGGGTTAAGGCAGAGGATTTGAAAAAGCCTTACAGAGCAACAAAACATGCTGTGTGTTATGATTGTTTTTCTCCAATCGATATAACGATTGCTCCAGAGTCGACAGAACTTGTATTCATAAATTTTAAGGCATATTGCAATAGGGATGAGGGATTTATTCTTGCTTCGACAAGTGGTCTTGGTAAAAAGGGGATAATTTTGGCAAACGGCATTGGAATTATTGAAAGTGACTATGCTGATAATGAGTCAAATGATGGAAACATTGGTTTTTTGTTGCATAATCTAAACAAAACGCCTTACGAGGTAAAAGCAGGAGACAAGATTGGTCAAATTTTCTTCTTTAAGTTCTTTACCGTTGATGATGATGTAGAATCTGATGTTATAAGAACTGGTGGATTTGGTTCTACTGAGAAAAAATAATAAAAAATAATAAAAAATATAAGAAAAGAATGGAATTTCCATTCTTTTTTGTTGTTTTGTGCATTTATTGGCCTTAAAATTGCTACAAAATAAATATAAATCGCAGATATGAAAAAGTTTGATTGAGTTGTTATGTGATTTATAATATGGAGTTTTGTCAGTAATGGTTTTTTTGAAGGTAGATAGTTAAAAATTATTGTGCGAGGCAAATGTCAAGAATCATCATCGCGATAAATCCAATTAAAAACATCCATATTCCCCATTTTGACGAGGTTGACTCTTTCATTTCTGGCAAAAGTTCTTCGATAATTACATAAATCATTGCACCTGCAGAGAATGAAAGTAGCCAAGGCAACAAAGAAGTTAGGCTTGAAGCTAAGAAATAGCCTAAAAGTGCAAATAAAGGCTCTACAACACCGCTTATAAATGCTAAAAAGAAGGATTTTTTGCGATTGTTTAAACAGTTGTTGAGAGGTAGGGCGGTCGCAAGACCTTCTGGGAAGTTCTGAATGGCAATTCCAATAGTGAAAATAAGGGCGGGAAGCATCCCTGTTTGCATAGAAATTGCAGTTCCAACAGCAAAACCGACGGATAATCCTTCGGGGATATTGTGTACTGTTATTGCAGAAAAAAGTGTAAAAGCACGCGCATTTTCGCTGTTTTTTGAATTTTTAAATAGTTTTTCACTCAAAAAGTCCAATAAAACCATAAAAAGTCCGCCGAAAGCAAATCCTACTACCAGTGGCAGGAAGGACAGGTTGCCCCAAGAAAGTTCTGCTTCTTGTTGTGCTGGCACTAAAAGTGACCAAATTGATGCTGAAAGCATTATTCCTGCGGCAAGTCCGAGTGTAATTGTGTTTAAGATTCCGGATTGTTTGCGAATAAAGAAGATTAATGTCGCTCCCAGTGTTGAAAAGAGGCATGGAATTGTTAAACAAAGAATGATTGTGAGTGTTTCGTTCATCTTTAGTTGGTCCTTTTGGGTTTTGTTTTAAGTGTTTTGGGATTGTTTTGGTGAAAAAGCATTTAAATCGATACAAAAAAATTTATGCAAGAAAAAATTTTTTCGTGAAGATTGTGGGGATGTTTTCAGAATTGCGACTTGATAAAGTTTGTTGTTGAAACGCATTTTTAAAAAATGAGGGTAAATTTTCAATTATTTTTCATTTTTGAGGTTAAATTTTGCAATTTTTAATCAAAATTAACGATTTTTTGCCAATTTTTAATAATTTTTGTGCTTTTTTTCAACAAATTTATCTAATTTTCGAAAAAATAACAAAAAATTCGCCCAAAAACGCCAAAAAACTGCAATTTTTGTGCATTTTTCAACTTCTACACCTCTTTATTTTACGAATGTATAGCGATTTTTGGCTTTCAAAAATTTTTAGGAATTAAATTGACTTTTTGGGTTAAATATATTATAATAAACGCGTAAGAAAAAATTGCGAAAAATATCGTCAAGAATTTCTACATAAAAATTGTTGCCTTCAAGAAAAGACTTTGAGTGCAATTTTGTTGCAAGACATAAGAGTTATAAATGAGGTGACAAAAATCTCGCAAGTGACTCTCAAAAGAAAAGTGACTTTTTGAGAGTGTTTTGCTGTTTTTGATTGAATTACAAAAAATTACTCCTTGCTGAACAACAAATCAAAATTTGCAAAACGAAATTTTGACAAGGCTTGAAGAGATGAAATCGCAATTACTGTCCGAAAGAGAAAAAAGGAGTTTTATCATGGATAGATTTAAACGCAAAATCACATTAGGATTGATGGCAGGCCTCTGCATGTTGGGGTCAGTCTTCGGAGTTTCGCTCTACAATGGCTTTATGCCGACGGCGTCCATTGTAGAGAGTGTGGAAGAAAATAATGAAAACGAAATTGAGGTTGCCGATAACGACAGCCTTGTTTCTATTTCTTCGACATATGACAGCGAGACTACATATGAGGACCAGGTAATAACTACCTCAAAAACAACGCTTTCCTCAACGGGAACATATAAAGTCGTTTTTGATGGTTGTTATATTTCTGCGTCTGCGATTACAGTTTCCGCTGAAGCAACGGTTGATCTTGTGTTTAAGGACTGTTATTTTTCTGTGGCACAGGGTTTTACAGTTTCAAACACGAGTTCGACTGTAAATGTTGAGGTTTACAACTCAATCTATAATGCGGTAACTCCTTCATTTACAAATGCTGACACTCTTGTTATGCGTGATGTGTTGAGAATGGGGCTTACAACATCTGGCACAACAAGTGCGCCTACAACTTATGATGTAAGCAATGTTGTCACTGCTGGTGGAACTTGGACATGCTGTGGAACGACAGCAACAGCAGTTTCTTCAACTGCTTATCAACAAATCAACTTCTTCTATAATGGAAATGATAGTCTGACAAGTAATGACTATTGGACAGGTCCATGGAACTTTGAAGATAAGTGGACATATTTGGTTGCGAATGACGACGGAGACTCTTCAACACCAAGTGCAACTATTACTTATCCAATTCCTATTGCATATGGCGAAACTCTTTGGAATGATTCTGCAAGAACAACATACAGAGTTGTTGCTTATGCTCGCGTTCCGGGCTCTGCTGAACAAGGCAAAGGCAAGGCTTTTTATGTAAGCAAGTCTGCTGGAACATTAAGTTCTGGTTTGATGACTGGGCTTTACACTGGTTATACACATGTTGGTTGGACTCAACACCCAAGTGTAACTTATGAGAATGGAACAATAAATACAGACTGGGTTGAAAGTATGTCTATTGTTCAAGACGGTGATCTTTATGCAATTTGGAAACCTATTGAATATAGCATTGCATTTAGTTCTAATACAAGCACAACAAACAACAGCACTCTTACTACTGCTGTTCCATCAACAATGACTGGATGTAAATACGATACAACTTATACTTTGTCATCAACAAAGCCGGCGATGAGCGGATATACATTTGCTGGTTGGAACACAAAGTCGGACGGCACTGGTACAACTTATGCTGCTGGGGCTTCGGTTAAAAATCTTACTTCAACAGATGGTGCAACAGTGACACTTTACGCAATGTGGACAAGTGTTGGTTACACCGTTTCGGTGAGAGTTTATTCTTATGTTGAAACAGCAAAAACACTTTCTGTGACTTTGACTGGTGATGGCAACAACAATAACAATTCATACACCCATGGTATGAACGGAGAAGATGAATGTACATGTAGTCATACTACTCAAAATAGCACATGTGAATGGACTTATTCAAGCACGGCTGCTAGTCCATCATCGGATGATGATGATTATTATTCTGCAAAATTTGCTTCCACCGCCACGACTGCAGAAAATCCTTATGTTACCATTTCAATTAGTGGGGTTGAATATGGTTCTTACACAGTTACCGTTTCTCACAATGGCGGAAATGTTTATTACATTGCAACTGCTAAGCCAACGGTAAATGTTACGACTTCACAAAATCAAGAACCATACGAAGCAAGTTTGACTGGTCAAAGTGTAACAGCGGCAAAGACGGTTTACTTCTATTTGTATCAAATTTTTACAATTACTGCAACAAGAGGAACTGGTATTTCATCAGTTACTTACACATCTCAGCAAACTTATGCAGTAAGTCAAACATTAAGTGCAATTGCTGCGACTGGATATAAATCTCCAGTTTGGACTTTAACAAGCGGAACCGCGGCACTTTCTTCAACAGAAGTTTCTAATACGCTTTCTTCAGTTAAGAGTGCAACAACAGTTACTGCAACTGCAACTCCTATTACATATAATATAAGTTACGATTACAATAGCGGAACAAAGGGCTCAAACAATCCATCAAGTGCAACATATAACACTGCATTCTATGTTTCTGCACCAACACGCACTGGTTACACATTCGCAGGTTGGACACTTGTTGATGGTTCTTATGAAAACTACAGCACAGCGAAATATGGCACATCATTATTTCCGGCGACGGCAATGTCAAGTGCTTCAGTGAAGGCTGTAAATGGCTCGACAGGAAACGTTTATTTCAAAAATCTCAGTTCAACAGACGGCGGAACTGTAACGCTTAAGGCAAACTGGACAGCAAACACATACACAGTAACGCTTGAAGGAAATGGTGCAACAAGCACAAGCCACACAACAAGTGTAACTGCAACATATGACAGTGCAATGCCAGCAATTACTGCTCCTACACGCACTGGTTATACATTTGATGGTTACTGGACAGGACTTGCTGCAGATGGCATTACTGGATCTGGCACGCAATATTACACAGCGGCTGGTGCAAGTAAAACGAATTGGAATTTGGTTTCAGATACAACATTGTATGCTGCATGGACTGTAAATGAATATAAATTTGAAATTACAATTCATACAGGTTATACAACAGCGCCAGCAACTCTTACCGTTACAGTTAATGACACAACAAAAAGTGCAACTTTGAGCACTGGCGAAGATACTCAAACTTTGTCATGGGATGTTCCTTATGGAAGCACATTTGAAGTGTATGCAAATATTACTTATTCTTCAAATGCTTATGGTTTGCATTGGGCAACCGGAATTAACAATTATCTTGCAACTGTGGCAACTGGTGGAAAGTCATCAAATGGTACGCTTACAATGACAGAAACTGCTAGAAGTTGGAATTTGTATTCTTATCAAATCTTTACAATTAGCACTGTTGAAGGTACTGGTATTTCAAGTGCGACTGCAACAAGCACATACAAAACCTCTGACAGCACAGCAATAGCATCAAGTGGGAATACATACAAGGCTTACTACAATGGAACAACAACGGCATTGAGTGCAACCGCAGCCAGTGGTTATACATTCACAAAATGGGAATTTACAAGTGGAACTGGAACTCTTACAAATCCAACATCTGCAACAGGAGCAACACTTTCTGGCATTAAATCAAATGTGACGGTGACTGCTTACACAAATGGCGGAAATACATATTCCGTAACACTTAACGGAAATAATGGAACTCCTGCAACTCAGGCAATCTCTCCAGTTTATGGAAGTGCAATGCCTACAACAAACTCAAGTGGTGCGGCGCTTACAACACCAACACGCACAGGTTATACATTCACAGGTTTCTGGACAAGCACAAGTGGAACTGGCACACAATATTACACAAATTCAATGACAAGCGCAAGAGCGTGGGATTCGACAAGCATCACAACATTGTATGCAGGCTGGACGGCTAATACCTATAATATTACATACGCGTACGCGGGAGGAACGAAGGGCACAACAAATCCTTCAACAGGAACATATGACACAGCATTCTATGTTTCTGCACCAACACGCACTGGTTACACATTCGCAGGTTGGACGCTTGCTGGAACAAATCCAAACTACAGCACTGCGAAATATGGTGCATCAAGTACGGCCGTAACAACTGCAATTTCAAGTGCTTCAGTACAAGCGAAGAATGGAACGACAGGAAACACATATTTCATCAATCTCAGTTCAACTGCAGGCGGAAGTGTAACTCTTACTGCAAATTGGACGGCGATTAACTACACAATCACATACGATGCAAATGGTGGTGATGATGTATCTCCAGCAAGCACAACTTACACAATTGCAGATACAAGCAAAACATTGGCAACTCCAACAAGGGCAGGATATACTTTTGCTGGTTGGACACTTGCTTGGGCTGACAGTTCAAACTGCGGAACATTGCCAACAGTTTCAAACAAAACTGCTGCAACATTCAGCAGTACATGGGGTAACATTCTTGCAACGGCAAAATGGACGGCGATTAACTACACAATCACATACAATGCAAATGGCGGAAGTGTAAGCGAAAAAAATGAAACATATACAATAGAAAATACAACTTTAGGGTTGGTTACTCCAGAACGCGAAGGCTATAATTTCGATGGTTGGTCATTTGAAAAATGGGACAGCGACACTTACAGCGAAACAGGTTTGTCAGTTTCTGGAACAACTGCAACGCTTGGTACGGATACTCAAGTTTGGGGTGACTTTACTGTAAAAGCAAATTGGACAATCAACAAATATGCAATTATAGTTAATGTTGTTTCAAATGTTCAAAATTACATAGATCTTACTGTTACTTTGCAAGGTAAAGACTTTAATGAAATGAGTTATAGCGACACAAAGACTTCGGAGACTGGTGGAAGCAATACAAAATTTGAGTGGGAAGCGGTTGAATATGGCTCTTACACAGTGACTGTTACTCACAGCGCTGGCACAACATATCACATTGCGGCAACCAGCCTTTCATCAAATGTAACATCTGGTTCTGCTTCTGCAAGTGAAGAACAAAATATATTCTGTAATAAGAATGACACAAATAAAAGCACGACTACTACGGAAGATGATCCATTTACATTCTATCTCTACCAAATCTTCACAGTGAACGTAGACAGCACAGACGCTGGAATTAGTTCGGCAACAACTTCAGTTACAAAAATGGCTTATGGAACCGATAGCTCATGGAAGGCAACTTTGAATGCAACCGCTGCATCGGGTTACACTTTCTCAGAATGGGAAGTTAGTGGAACTGGAACTCTTGCTTCTGAAACTTCTGCTCAAACTACGTTGTATGCTGTTAAATCAAATGTAATTGTTAAAGCGATAGCAACAGCAAACACATACACAGTGACATTTAATGCAAACAGTGGAAGCATCGCGGCAAATTCTGCATGGACAGGTTCTGGTTCAACTGCAACAAAGAAGGTTACTTTTGCAGCAGCCTATGGCACATTGCCAACACAGACCGCAAGCACAATCACAAGAACTGGTTATACATTCGGTGGTTGGTATACAGATTCGGCTCTTACTACAAAAGTGGATTCTTCAACGGCTGTTTCAATTGCTTCAAGCCATAATCTTTATGCAAAATGGACTGCAAACAGTTATGCGGTAACATTGAACTATAACTATCCAGAAAAAGTTACAGCCAATGGACTTTCAAATCAAACTGCAACAAGAGGGGTTTACTATGATGCAACTGCATTTGTTGCAGAAAAGGGTTCTTCTGTTTCTGCATCTACTCCAATTCCGGATATTGCATCTTATGGTTATACCTTCCAAGGTTGGTATACTGCTAAAACTGGCGGAACACAAGTTATTACGCAATCAGGTGCTTTTGTAAATCCATGGAATATTACATCAGACACAACACTTTACGCTCAATATACTCCAAAGGGGTTGATAATTATTGCAACCGCTGATGGTGGTAAGTTTGACGAAAGTTCCCTTGACAGTTCAATGACTCTTAAGGACGCTGGCACAAATAATGAAACGGTTGAGATTTCGATTGACTATGATGCATCAATTAGCAATTTTCCAATATTGAAACAAGATGGACATAATTTCCTTGGTTGGTCATACAATGGAGAGCCAATTTGGACGGTTAAGGCTGACGATGGTATGGATGTATATGTTTTCAGTTCTTATGATGAAACAAAAACAATTTCTCCAATCTGGGAAAAGCAAACTTACACATTGACACTCAATGCAAACGGCGGTACAATTGTTGCAGATGATGCTTGGACTTTAGTTGACGCTGCTGCTAGTGACGCTGCTGCTCCAAAAGCCAAAAAGAGTGTTACATATGATTCAACTTATGGTACATTGCCTCTTCAAACAGACAGCAAGATTTCAAGAAGTGGTTATACATTTGCTGGTTGGAAATTAAGCGATGGTACAACAATTACTTCAACAAGCACAGTAAAAATCACAGCAGACTCAACAGCAACTGCTCAATGGAGTGTTGTTACTTACAAGATTTCTTACACATTGAACGGCGGAACTGTTGCAACTGAAAATCCAACATCATATACTGTTGAAACTGCAGAGATTAAACTTAATAATCCAACAAAGACTGGTTATACTTTCGCTGGTTGGACAGGAACAGGTTTGTCAAGCGCAACAGAGACCGTTTCAATTGCAACTGGTTCTGTTGGTGACAGAAGTTACTCTGCAACATGGAAAGAAAACGAATACACAGTAACTCTTGACGGAAATGGTGCTACAAGCACAAATCACACAACAAGTGTAACTGCAACATATGACAGTGCAATGCCTACAATCACTGTTCCAACACGCACTGGATATACATTCACTGGTTATTGGACAGGAAAGAGTGGTGTTGCTGGAACTGGTACACAATATTACACAGCGGCTGGTGCAAGTAAAACGAATTGGAATTTGGTTTCAGATA